>NZ_JBFTOU010000005.1:0-282844 GCF_056398125.1 Pseudomonas sp. 05L36
AATCGTTGGTTACATCTTTGATTTCTCGCGGAGTAACTTGYGATGCTGATAATCTGTTGACTAGCAGTCTGACTCCACAAGCACCCACACGAATTGCTTGATTCAGTTGTTAAAGAGCGGTTGGTTAAGATCTTTCGTCTCAACCGAGGTGCGCATCTTACAGCGCATCTTTTCAAATTGCAACCTTAAAAGTTTCTGATTTTTCAACAAAATCAACCACTTAAGCCAAGAACAACATCAAGCTGCTCGTTAGCGGGAGGCGAATAGTACAGTATTAAAATACGTGGTCAACCCCCACCTGCAAATTCTTCTTCCTTACCAAAGCGCCCGGGGTTGCCACCATGAAAACCTCCAGCGTCTATATAAGGCATCGGGGCAGCAGAGAGCCCAAACCATGTCGCCTGGACATGCAGGCACAACAACGATGAGAAAACACTCCGGCAAATGAATACTCAAGGATCCCGAGAGAATGGCAGGTATCGCGTCGAGAATGCAGGGGCCGGAACGGACTAGCCCGGCATGCCGGGCACGAAATACCCTGATCAATATGACAGAAACGAAAAAGCCCCTGAAATGTTTAACCATTTCAGGGGCTTAGTCTTATTCAATAATGGCGGAGAGATAGGGATTCGAACCCCTTCTCGTGTCCCTGAGGACCGCTCTAGGCCAGTAAAGTCAGCGTTTATGCGCGCTTTCCGAGGCGTGTTGCGGTCTATTGCGGCCTAGAATCTGCCCTAATTCTGCCCTAAACCTTTCCCCCTGAGCAGTGAGCAGTGAGCAGTGAGCAGTGAGCATCATTGGTAGGTGGTTTTCAGGTAGCAGCCGGCAAGCCTAATGATGGGCAATATAAAATCGTCTAATAGGCTGCTATCGCCATGTACCGTCACAACCACCGCGTGAACATATGCCGCTAGGGTCGGGACGCAGTGATCGGGGACAAGGGTACGCTCTGCGTGATTTTGGCCATCTGGGTGATTTCCACCTGCACCTTATCCTTGCCGAGCAGGTAGTCGGCCAGCTTCTGCGAAAACGGCCAGTAGTTCAGTGCGGCAGTCAAGGTGATCGGCCCGACGGCGTCGGCCGGCACCAGGAAGGAGAACTCCCCGACATCGTAGCCCTTGGGCAGAATGCGGTTGTCCGAGAGAATCTGCGTGGCATTCCAGACCTCGACGTCCAACGGATTGCCGTCCTTGTCGCCTATGTGCACCTTGAAGTTTCGCGTGTTGTCCTCGGTCTTGCCGTCCTTGATCGAGCCCAGCCGATAGAGCTCGCGACCACTGGCATCCAGCACCCGGAAATCGATCCACATCTCCCGTCCCTCCGGAAAACCGGTCGGCAGCTTGTGCCCGGCGCCGACGTTGGAAACTTTGATGGCCACCGAGGTGTATTGCCCGGGAATGATGGCTGCTGGCGGTTGCTGGAACGTTATTTCCGCTGCGCGCCCGAGCATGTCGCGCGCGCGTTGCGAGCCCTCTTCCTGACCGAGATGCTTGAGCATCATGGCGTTGGCTCCGCTGAACCAATGCGAGGCGACCTCTTCGCGGTCTGGCCCCATGATCGCGGCCTTGCCCGCAAAACCCGGCATATGACAGCTTTGGCAGGTGATATCGTTAAGGCTGTAGGCGCTCTCCTGCCATTCGTCATAAGTGCGCTCGACCGCCACGCTGCTGAAGGGATGCGTGACGTTGTGGCAGGTGCCGCAAAAGTCCGAGCGCGTGTGCAGAGCGGAATATACGGTGTCGTGATACGGCGAAACGGCATCTTTGCGCGGGCCGAACTTGGTCGGTTTACCGTGCGCTCGAGGGCTCAGAACATAGGCGCCGTTATCGAGGCCCGTGCGGGCACTGATGTTGTGGCAGGTCTCGCAATCGACCCCAGGCATCGGATGATTCTTCGCGCTGTCTTCAATTGAAGAGCGGTTGACTTCCGAATTGATCTGCCCCGTCGTGAGACCGATCGGGGTATGGCAGCCGGTGCAGAAGTTATCGACCTTCCCCTCGGTGGCCGAACTCGCACGCTTGAGCAAGGCCCGATAGATGGGTTCATCCCAGGCCTGGGACATCATCGACGAGCGCCACTGCTTGTAGATCTCTGTATGGCAAGCGCCACATACCTGGGCATTGTCGAAGTCCTTCACATTCAACACCAGGTTGCCGGGGGTATTGGCCCGGTGCGGAAAGAACGGCATCCCGCCAGTCACATGCATGAGCCTGGAGCGTGCCGGCTCCAGCCACTTCTCATTCGCTTGATGGTCATTGCCCTGAGGTTCGTCGGCCACCACCAGCGTCACCGTCAACAGGCAGGCCAGAAAGCACAAGCCGAGCAGCGCTACCCGCGCACACGTATATCTGGAGTGGCTCATAAGCATTTCCCCTGGACGGTTGCAGAGGAGGACGGCAGCACTTCTATTGAGTAGCCAGGGGTACTAGTTACATGCAATCACTCAATGGGGTACTTGCAGCTCCACAGTTTCCCGACTCTGCACCTTTCATGGTCGGGATACGCTCAATCAGCAATTACCTTGCCATCGATGTAAAAAAACATATCGGCCGACCTGAGAGCCCGGCAAACATTACTCAGGACTTGAAACTTTTGAGCTAATGGAGACGCGTATTCTGCCGGGGAATCGCGCCCATTAGTGGGGGGGAGCTCACTCCGAAATCGGGGGGGGGGGGGCGGGACAAAAGCACTTCAACAGCGCTACAGGCCCAAGCCTTACAGCCAAGCGTCTTTCACTCAAATGGCTTGACACTGGCGGAGGGTGGTGGTGCACCATCATAACAATGGCACTAGGTCGTGTATTAACGGGAGCAGCGATGAGGGCGAAGCCCAAAGTTCACTATGTAAAGAAGTTGCGGCTGCTCACCAACTATGCCCGGATAGCGGCAGTCACTGTCGTGGTGATCAGCCTAGTTGCACTGGCTGGCTGGATGTTTGATTTGCCTACGCTGAGAAGCGTGCTCCCCATCTGGACTGCGATGGTGGTTAATACAGCCAGTGCGCTGGCCATCCTCGGCGTGGGGCTATGGTGCGCGACCCTCCTAGAGTCTCAAGTCGGCAGCATGGTCAGACGCCTTAGCGCTGTCTTGGCGATGCTGGTAGGGGGGCTGACTCTCGTTGAGTATCTCACGCAGGTTGATCTTGCGATTGATCTGCTACTGCCCTTCCAGCATCAACGCAACCAACTCGGGCCTTTTCCGGGTCGTATGGCGCCCGCGACAGCACTGTGCATTCTGCTTTCTGGCCTCAGCCTGCTACTGCTCAAGAGGAGGCCGCTGTTATCGCAAACATTCGCTGTGTCGACACTGTTTATAAGCCTGATGGCGCTTGTCGGTTATGTGTTCGATGTCAGCGCTCTCTATACGGTCGAGCTCTATAGTTCTATGGCCGTCCACACAGCTCTTGCACTGTCCTTACTTAGCACCGGGGTATTAGCGCTCCAGCAGACCTCGGAACTGGTCGAATTGCTGATAAGTGATACGGCTGGAGGCAGTATGGCAAGAAGCATGCTGACCAGTGTCCCTCTGGTGATTCTCAGTATCGGAGGCGTCCTGATAGTCGGAGAAATGCTGGGCTACTACGACAATCGGTTCAGCCTCGCGCTGATGGCGACCCTGAGCATCATCACGCTCGTCACCGTGATTTTAAGGACTGCCAACCATCTACGTTGGGTCGATAAATCTAGAGGACGTGCCCAGGCAGAGTTGGCTGCTCTGAATGCAGAGCTTGAGACACGGGTGACCGAGCGAACTAGTGCACTCGAAGCGGCAAACGACAAGCTTAAGGTCGAAATGGCGCAGCGACAAAAGATTGAAGACGAGGTGCGCCGACTTTCGATGACAGATGAATTGACCGGTTTGCATAATCGCCGAAGCTTCTTTCTTATGGCGGATCAGCTCATGCGCACTGCTCGCCGGAATGAACAATCCTGTTTGTTAATTTTTATTGATTTAGATGGACTGAAAAAGACCAATGACGCCCACGGTCATGAGGCTGGCGATTTGGCGATCACTGCCGCCGCACAGGTGCTCAAAGAGGCGTTTCGGGATAGCGATGTCGTGGCCAGGATCGGTGGTGATGAGTTTGTAGTCTTAGCTGCCAATGCGGGGGAGCCGGCGGATGCCCTCACGACTCGTGTGCACGCACTGGTCGATGAGTTCAACGGTAGTGATCGCTGTAGCTATCCCATTGCACTAAGCATGGGCGCTGTCGGTTGTTCACCCAAGGAGCTGAAGCCACTAGGTGAGTTGCTTGCTAGTGCTGATGCTTTGATGTACGCCAACAAGCTGCGCCGTCGCTCCATTTTGATGGATTCCTAATGTAGTGATTACACGTTCGAAGGTAAGCAACAGCGCAGCCATCGGCACGCCTGATGTTGGTTCAGTGGAGGCAGAATTGACATAGCGGTAACTCAGTGGGGAGCGCTCAGCGAGGTGGGCGTCACCAGATGGCGGACTTGAGGTGGGCAACCGACCGCCTCTTCAGCTTGTATTGTCAGTACGGGTCGATTCATTCGTAGTCTACAGGTGCATGCTCCGCCCTTGACAGCTTCCTGCAAACCGTTACGGTGGGGCGGACTATCTATAATGGGCCGTTTGCAGCCCTCCGTGACGGGCAGCAATCGGCCATTAGCGACGACCACTACATCACCAGCGACAACTCTGATTCGATCAATTTACTCAATTTGATTGAAAACCCTCAGCCCTATAGAGATACGGCTATATCTAAGCAAGCAAACCACTTCAATTGCTGACTAATATTGCAAAAGCTTAGATAGCTACGGACCCATAGAGCGTTTTGGAATAAACCCTCGATGAATGTGTCAGCATCGTGCATTTACTTATACTATTGATTTATATCGGCAATGCGTCAGGTCTAGTGTGAGTTGGCTTCTGCAGCAGTTGCTTCAGCAGCCAACTACACAACCAAAAATCCCACAAATTAACGTTAGGCAGGCTTTACTTTTGACCAAATGAATCTATGGTAAATACGTAAACGGCTGATAGTTTACGAAGCAATGGAATCACCAGTTAAGTGGCGCATGCAAGTCTAGAGCATGCATTATCGTACAAGAGGTTTCAGGTAGCAAAGGTGGGTAGCATGAGAAAAAAACAACAAGGACTTGCCGCTATCGAACTCTCGCTCGTGTTGCCAGTTTTTTTTCTCATCCTATTTGTAATTATGGAATTTAGTATTGCCCTTTACAATAAAGCCATAATAACGAATGCCAGCCGAGAAGCCGCAAGAGCTGGCATAGTACTAAAATCGCCGAAACTCACCACCGCTCAAATTCAGAGCGTTGCCAATAATTATCTAGGCTCTAACTTGATAACATTTGGATCTTCCGTCACCCCGGTGGTAAGTGTTACGCAAGGGGGTGGAGGATTCTTTGGAACACCACTCACCGTCCAAGTTTCATACCAATACTCCACTATGATTCTGGGCGGTATGCTCCACGTAGTCGACAGCCCCATTAACTTGTCGGCGACAACAGTAATGCTAAATGAGTGACTTCAATTTAGGATGTTCACCATGTGCACAGCGATTGAAATTAAAAGCACTGCCATACGCCAATATAGCCAAAAAAAAATAGCAGGCCATATTAACATTAAGAGAAACCAGCAAGGCGCAGTGTTGATTTTGGCTGTCCTTGCACTGCCCATACTATTTGGTGTTTCAGCATTGGCTATAGACTTTGCTTATGCTTACGTTGTGCGCAATGAACTTCAAAACGCCGCTGATGCCAGTGCCCTTGCAGGCACGGGCTGTCTATACCCGCGCATTGAATGTAGCAACTCAACTAGCAGCGCACATGATTTCACCACAGCATCTAGTCGCGCAAATACGACGCTTGCACGAAATAAAACCGAAAACGTCGCCATAACCAACGGTAGTATTAAAACCGGTTACTGGGACGTTACAAACCCTTCAAGTGGCGTGCATACTTTGCCGGGTGCATCAGATTTTCCAGCTGTGCAAGTGACTATCAAGAAAGATACAGGCCTAAACGGCGGACCTGTAAATACTTTTTTTGCACGTATTTTTGGGGTTGACACCGTACCCATTACCTCCACTGCTACTGCGATAATATCAAGCCCGGGAACCGTTGTGCAGGGGCTTCTCCCCATCGTAATCACTAAATGTATGTACGATAACTTTTGGGATTCAAGCTCAAACCCGAAACAACCGAGAAATGACCCAGACACGGGAAAGCCCTATGTAATTAAAATTGGATCATCCTATCATACCGGACCATGCGAAGCTGGGCAGTGGACATCATTTTCTGATGACAGCAATAACGTTCCAACAATAAGAGACCTTATTACTTATGGAAACCCAACATCACTCAGTATCGGGAGTAATACCTGGATTCAGCCTGGCACTAAAACCACACTTTTTACCTCGGTAAATGATTGCAGTGCGGCTGGGGACAAAAGTTGCGAGTATGTTACGGTTCCGGTCGTTGTAGATATATCCACTCATTCGTTTGTTCCCATTGTGGGTTTTGCTTGCCTCCACATCGACTCTGCGGTTGGAGGATCGGGAAAATACATTCAAGCTGAAATGAGTACAAAGTGCCCCCCTGTTAACTCAAGTGGAATTGGCCCAGCGTATGGCGCCATTACACCACCACGACTTGTTCAGTAGTGAAAAAACGATAGCCATCATAGGTACCGCCTATGGGGTATCGTCGTACCGCTGTTCAGGTTTTCTATTTTTCGAACATCTGAATGTCTCGACTTACGGGTTTTCTATCTTTACCGAAGGAGGAACTCTCATCAGTACTGTGACGCTTCCGGGAATCGACTGAACCGCCCACATTTCTCTAGTAAACTTTGAACAGCTTTTGGTCGAGGCTGTGTAAAAACGATTTGGATTGACGCTTTGCCCGAGATCACGCGGAAATCGCACACCTAGGTAAAATCCAGGTTTGTTGGCCGGGTGACCCCGCCGCTTACCTATAACGGGGGCTATGTTCAATTGCCCGGTACAGACTAGGCGCTGCTGGTTGAAAACTGCGCCACTGATGGCGACCCAAGCCCCCAACTTCTGGCGCAGCAACGCATTCACTTGCGACTTAAGAGTGAACGCGCTAATCAGGAAGGGAGTTCGGCATGCTGTTTTTCAAACCCAAGCGACAACGCGCGCTTGAACGAGACCTCAAGGGATTCATGCGCAGGCTCACAACTCTCAGTACCGACACCAAGCTGATGACTTCTTACAAGCTGCGGGAGTATCGACGGGCCCTGGAAAACGACACAGGTGGACTGCCGGGGTTTATGGCGTTGTCGTTTGACGGAAAAGTCAGTTACATGATTCCTATCATTTTGCAAATGAACAAAGCTATAGATCAGCAGAATGAGGTAGATTTCATGGCGGCTTACTTGACCGTCATGCTGCTGGAGAGCATCAGCTGCGACTATCACTCGACGATGAAAAAGGTCATTGGTGTGATAGAAAAGATCGCCACGTTCCGGTGGGATGAGTCATAAAAAACCATCCAACAAGAAACCCTGGAAGCGCTTAACCGCGACCAGGCGTTGCGTGAGCTGCGCACCTGGGTGTAGTGGTCAATTAATCCCGGACACGATGTTAATTTTTCTCTCGGACTGAGCTGGCGCCTTGTTTGGGGCCCCTTCAGGGCGGGCCTGACGGCTGGCCGGCAGCCTAATTACAGCTGCATGGGAAGCATTCGAGTGTGTTGGATATCGAAACGGTGTCAGTCGTCGCAATGGTGCAGGCGCGCCGATCCCCCCCTAGACTGGATGAATAGTCCCCCTGACACTGGTTTTACGTAGAGACCGCCACTCACTCGAAAAGGACACGCCATGGCCAGCCCTGCCCTGCTCGATACACCGCCCGAACTCTTCACCACGGAACCGCTGGCCTTCGGCTTGTTCGCGGGGTGGCGCTGATGGCCATCCGCTATCGCGGCTTCGTAGACGTGGTGTTGATCGGTGCTGACGGCAGCAATCATGTCGAGCGCTTCACGGCCATCCTCAACGAAATCCTGCCCGGCCTGATTGAAATGAGCGCGCCGCACAGGCTGCCGGCGGCGCGCGGCTCACATACGATCTGCGTCACCTTGGACGATGGCCAGACCCTTAGTGGTGATGTCGGTTATGTTGGCGACTACGGACTGACCTTCAGCCGACCCAGGGGTGAAGGATAATCAGCGTTTACTCACTGTGTGAGGTTTATTTCCCCACTTCAAACTTAAACAGTTTGAAGCGAACAATCTCTTCACCCAGCCAGTCATTGACCTGCTGCAGACGCGCCTGAATCGGCTCCAACTCATTCATCACCCAGATCTGCACCGCTTCCTTGATCCATCCGAACCCAACCGCGTTCTGCGGTAGGATCCCCATCAACTGCGGCGGAATCCGCAAGGCAGCCAGCATGTCGTCGCGGCTGATGTTTTTAATTGAGCCAAACTCATCCTTCGTTACCACCTCACTGACCGGTATCAGCTGAGAGCTGTCACGTTAAAAACAGCCCTCCTAACGCTGCTGGCTCCCAGTTCATAATGACTAACTCGCCACTGACCTCGGCGGTGCCCTGCCGCTGGTTGGTCGTGGTGTAACGGATGTCCAGCCTCTCAAAGTGAAAGCCTTCAAACACCCGGCGGATGTCCGGGTGGTCGTTGATGCTGACCATCACCTTGCCTTTGCAACGACGCATGAAGTCGGCCATGCGCTCGTAATTTTCGAACGGAAAGTCGACGCCATACCCGGCGGTCTGCCAGTAAGGTGGGTCCATATAGTGGAAAGTATGGGCCCGGTCATAGCGCTCCGCGCATTCCAGCCAGGGCAGATTTTCGACGTAGGTGCCGGACAGGCGCTGCCAAGCGGCCGAGAGATTTTCCTCAATCCGTAGCAGGTTGATGGCCGGGCCGGTGGTCGCGGTACCGAACGTCTGCCCCGTGACCTTGCCGGCGAAGGCATGGTGCTGCAGGTAAAAGAATCGAGCGGCACGCTGGATGTCGGTGAGGGTTTCGGGGCGGGTCATCTTCTGCCACTCGAATACCTGGCGTGAGCTGAGCGCCCATTTGAACTGGCGCACGAACTCTTCGAGGTGGTTCTGCACGACACGGTACAGCGTCACCAGCTCGCCATTGATGTCGTTGAGGACTTCAACGGGCGCAGCCTGGGGCCGCATAAAGTACAGCGCGGCGCCGCCGGCAAAGACTTCGACGTAGCACTCGTGAGGCGGAAAGAGCGGAATGAGGCGGTCGGCCAGGCGGCGTTTGCCGCCCATCCACGGGATGATGGGAGTAGACATAGATAGCAAGACCTTTACTGTATGGATAAACAGGTGCTAGGCTCGCCGCGCTTCGTGCACGGAGTAAGAGCCTTGGCTGGACTTGCAGGGACGATCTGCAGGGACGGCGGCCGGGCTGGATGTTGACGCATCCAGACCGGTCGCTCTTTTTCACTTCGGTGTTGAGACTTCTTTTGCGTAAGCCTGACAGGCTGCCAAGGCGATCAGTCCTTGGTCGCCGGCATCGGTGATGCCGATAATTCGTTGAGCATGCGCTGGGTCAAGTTGGGCTCTTGTGGGGCCATGAACCACGCTGCCGGGGGCGGTGGAGGCTGACATTGCGCAGCCGCTGGCTGAATCGGTGGCGTCGAGTAGGACTGACAGGCGCACATCAGCAGTGGCAAGGCGGTCGCGCAGGCGACTTTGATCACGTTGGGCATCGCTCAAGGCTCGGTAATGGGTTTGTTCGCTGGTTGAAAGCCGCTGCTCCAGGGCCAGACGTTTGTCCTGTTCGGCACGCTGTTGCGTGGCCGCGGCCAAGGCCAGCTGATTGAGAGTGTCGGTGTGCAGCCGGGCCTGTTCGACAAATTGACGGCCGTAGCGCCAGTCCTGAACCTGCCAGGCCAATGCGGCAGCACCACCCGCGACGGCGGTCAACAGCCCACCGATAGCGATCACTCGATACGGCGCAGGGATCAGGTCGACGAGACGCATAACACCGCCCTCGCCCGCTCCCACAGCTGCAGCCGATCCGCCAGGCCATTGAGGCCGCCGTTGATCTTGCGGGTGATCGCCTCGAACTCGTCCCGATCCGCGAGCGCGTTCAGTTCCCGTATCCACCAGAACCACGCGGCGGACTCGGCCGCCCATTGCGGCAGCTCGAGCAGCTCAGGGGTGCGCAACAGGCGTTCATCACCGAACAGCGCCAGGCTACAGCGCAGGTAGTTGCTGTGGCCGGTGATCTGGATCAGGCCGCGACCTCGATAGCGCTGGCCATCCCCGTCGGCTTCCGGAGTGTTACCCAGCTTCACCGCCAGATTGCCGGTGTCGTATTTGCTCAGGTACTGATCGCCACCCAGTTCACGCACGTACTGCAGCTGACCGGATTCGTGCCCGACCTGCGCGAGGAACGCGGCCTGGCGTTTCGGCGTGTTGATTTGCCGGTGGACCATAGCGGCGTTTAGCGCGGATACAAAAACGCCCGCTTGGCGGCGGGCGTTGGGCATGATGCGTTGGAGTTGTTGCTCAGTTAATGGCATTCGCTTGCTCCTATTGCTGTGACGAACGACGTCGCTATTGATTCAGCTGCACCACCTTCAGGTTTTGTGGTTGTTTTTTCTTCTTGCCTTTGGCCTTGGCTTTGCCCTGCTTGCCGCCGTTGCACTCCACTGCGGTCGACCAGCCGGACTGGGTGTAAACCTGTTCGACCGAATCCGTCAGGTACTCACCGTCTAGCCCGTCCTTGAAACCCTGAGCATTGATCGATCGTTCGGCGAAGATGTCCGTGCGCCCGGGCATTTCCAGACGCACGCCAGCACCGGAGCGATTGAACGCGGCCAGGCGGGCCTTGGCCGCGGCCTCGGCGGCGGTTTTGTTGGGGTAGATATGCCGGTCGGTATGCACCGCTGGCAGGCCATCGGGCACGTCGTCGTTGTCTAATGAGACCACCACCAGCTTCCCGTTTTTCTTGTCCTGATGTTTGGTTGCCACCGCCTTGTGCGCACTGCGATCCCCCAACCGAAACTGCCAACGGCTGACATCGCTGCGCGTCAGGGTGATGGCGCCGAAGGCCTTGCCGCTTGCGCTCTGGCCGCCTTGGCGTGGCATCACCAGCAACTTGCCCTCGGCCACCTTGGCGGTGCAGTCGTACTGCCTGGCCAGGCGAGTGAGGAAATTAAAATCGGACTCGTTGAGCTGGTCCGCCCGGACCACTTTGGTCGAGACCGAGCACCCTGGCTGCCAGCCGTTGCGTGCAGCAATGTCGGTCACGATGGTCGACAGCGGCACGTTTTCCCAACTGCCACTGCGGATGGTCTTGCCCGTGCCGCGCATGTCACTGGCCTTGCCCTTGATCACCAACGTGTCCGGCGGTCCCGAGACCTCGACCTCGTCGACCACGTAACGCCCCATGCGCGCCAGCGACGTTTCGGCGTAGCCGAGGTAGACCTCGATGGCACTGCCGCGGGACGGCAACGTCACCTGGCCATCGCGATCATCGATGCGCAATTCGAACTCATCGGATTCCATCCCGGACTTGTCCAGCGTGCGCAGCTGGATCAGCCGATCATTGATCAGGGCCGTGATATCGGCGCCGTTGGCGACGATGCGAAACCTAGGGGTCATGGATTTTTTCCAAAAAAAAACCCGCACAAGGCGGGTATGAAAGTAAGGAGCTTGAGTTATCAAGCGGCACGAGTGTAGACCATCAATCCCATAGCGTGACCTGTTCCTGTACCGGCGTAGCCAAATCAGGCAGCGTGATCACCACGCCGGCGCGATAGGGTTGCGGCTCATCGGCCAAGCCCTGATTGGCATCCAGCACCGCTTCAACACTGCCCGTCAGGTGGCCATAAAAGTTATGGCAGATGGTGTCCAGCAGATCTCCGTCAGACGTTCTGCATGTCGTCGCCATAGCGCACAAACTCCAGAGTGAACCCTTGTCTACGCGGAATTCCGCCGTGCATCAGTGCGCCCTGCTCTTCCGTGATGGTCTTCAGGCACCAGGTGCCCATGACATCGCCGTAGCCTGTGGTCAGCGTTAATGGCTTCAGTTGAGCGCCAATGCTGCGCAAGGTGTCGAGCTGCTTCAATCCGCCCTTGAAGCCCGGGTAGATTGTGCCTTTCAGGGTGATTTTCTCTTCACCGATGCCCACCGCCTGCTGCGCCGGCCGACGAGACAGGCGCTCTTGCGAGGCCCAGCGAAACTCGGTCGAGCGCGTCAGTTCGTCGAAGGCCGCCGTGTCCAGGTTGAAGTAGTACGGTTGCGCCTTGGGGTCCTGCGGCTGAATGATCAGCAGGTGCGGAAACGGCTTCACCGCTTCGGGGGCCGGTGTGGCGTCGGTGGCAAACACACTGGTGGGCACGATGTTGGCCAGCGACGGGCTGACCTGGCCGGCGATCTTGTTGATCGCCGTCGTTGCCTTGCCCGCCTGTTCCTTCAGCGTCCCCATGCGCTCCTGCACTTCCGCGGCGGCGCGGGTGGCCCGTCCGTAAGTGGCCACCACCTGCCCCACCTTGGCCTGCGCCGCATCCACGCCACGCATCACCCGCTGCAGCTTGGCGCCGATTGCCGGCCCCACAAACGGAATATTTTCCAGTTCGGACGCGGCGCCGGTAATCTCCCGGATCGCACCATTGACCGGGCCGAGCATGCCGTCCGCACTGCGGCGTCCGGACTCTCCGGCTTCGACCAGGTACTTGAGGCCAGCCTGCAATTGCTCCATGTAAGCCATGGGTTCTCCTTACAAGTGGGGTTCATCGAACAACTGGCTCGACGCGTTCTGCTTCGCAGCATCGGCCATCATTCGCTGCATGTACGGCATCAGGTCCTGAGCCAGGCGCTGTGGATCTTTGACGTCGCCTTGCACCGTGACCGGCATGTTCAGGGAGTACTGGAACTGCTGATCCACTTTGGCCGATACCGGTTTGTCTGGCTCTTTGGGCGGGATCACCACTGCCGCCGGTTTGACCGGTGCCGGTGTCGCCAGTGCGCGGGCGACATCACCCAAGGCCGGGCTGGGGGGCGTCGCCGGAGCCGCCAGCAGCAGCGCGCCGGACTCGTTCGACCCGCCGAAAGATCGCCCCATGCTGGCCAAGCTAGGCACCACCGGACCGGGTCGAGGCGCCATCAGCAACGGTGTTGCTGGAGCTGCTGGCTGTTCTTCCTCGCCACCAAACCACGATTTACCTACGACTCCGCCCAGTGCGGTACCGCCCATGCTGCCCAGGTACGCACCGACCATGCCGCCAATCGCGGTACCGATGATGGGCACCACCGACCCGATGGCCGCCCCAGCCGCGGCGCCGGCCATGGTGCCTGCCAGCGAACCCGCTGCCGCCCCGTAACCCTCGGCTTTTTGATCTTTCGTCTCGGCATTCAGGTAGGTGTCGACGGCCATGCTTCCGGCCTCCAACAGTGAGCCGCCCGGGAGCACTTTGCCCACCTTGCCGACCTTCCCCACCGCTCCCGCTACAGTCGCGACCTTGGCCATTACTCCACCGGTTGGCGGCAGCGGTACGGGTGGACGCGGCACGGGAACAGCCGGCCGAGGTAACGGCATCGGCGCGGGCGTCCTGGGCACGGACATCGGTGGTCGCGGTACCGGTGTTGCCGGTCGAGGCGTGGGCACCAGTGAGCGTGTCGGACCTCTCGGCCGTGGCGGCGTGGCCACCCGACGCCGTCTCGAGGAGTTGCGGGGAGCCCCGCGACCCCGGCGCCGATTCTCAAACGGCCCCCCGCCACCGCCGCTCAGATCTGCCGCGTTCACCACAAACACCTTCCGGATGCTGCCGTCTTCCAGACCGGCTTGCACCCCACCGTCGCCGGTGGCTTCTTTGGCGAGCGACACCACCTTGAGCCCAGTCGCCACCAGATCGACACCACCGGCTTTTTTGCCCTCCTGTCCGTCAGCGGTATCGCTGGCCTCGGGCGAGCCCTTGACGGCCGCGACCGTCTTCAGCCCAGCCTCGACCAGGGCCAAGGCTTTACCCGTCTTGCCCTTGGGCTCTGCCCCCGTGCCAACACTACCCCCCTCCAATGAGTTGGTGACAAAGACCTTCTGCACCTCGCCGGACTTGCCTTTGCCCAGTGTCCCGCGCGCCAGGTTAAGCAATCCCTTGCCGATCTTGAACGAGCTAACCGCCGTCTGCAGCGCGAGTAATCCACCCCCGACTGCCGCAATTCCAGTGACCACGCCGGGCGAGCTGTCCGCCAGCGCGGTGATGCCCTTGGTAACTTTGGTCAGCGCTTCCGCCACGGTATCCGTCACCGGCCGCAAGGCGTCACCAACGCTGCGCATGGCGTCGTCCATCGACTGCGCCATTTCCGCCCACTTCTGTGACGACGATTCCCGCCGCTCGGCCAGGTTTTTGTCGAGGATGCCTGAGGCTTCGCGCGAGTCGTTTTTCAGCTGGCTGTACAGCGCCTTGTTCTGCAGGTAAGCCGACAGCGCGGCCTTGACCTGCATGTCGGCGAACAGGTCGCCGGTGCGCAAGGCCTCCTCGAGCGACGCCATCATGGCCTTGGCCTTTTCCGGATCCGCCTCCTGGCTAATCTTCGACGTGGCTTCGGCCATCAATGCCGCCCGTTTCGGGTCGGTGGCCTGGATGTACTTCTGCGCCAACGCCATGCTCGATTCCAGGGTCGACAGGCCGTTTTGCAAACCGGTCTGCATCGAGCCCTTATAGTCGATGCCGGCCTTTTTGTAGGCCGCCACGGTGTCGGTCGAACCGATCTTGCCCATCCAGTTTTTGAGGTTGTTCGCCGCCTCGTCGGCGCCGCCGGCGGTTTTCATCTGCACCTGCAGCATCGCACCCAGCTGCGTCACCGCGTCCATGCCGGTGATGTTCAAATTGCCCATGTTCGACAGCAGTTCAGGGAACCAGCGGGCCATGTCGACCGCTTCGAAGCTGCCGGCCTGTCCCTGAAAGGCAATCGCTTCGAGCGCCTGCTGCATCTGTTTGGCGTCGGTGATCTTGGCGTTCTGTCCGAGCGCGTTGATCATCTTCGCCGTGTCGGCGCCGTTCGAGCCCTGACCCACAGCAAACTTGGCCGCGACCGGGGCATATTCCAGCGCCTTGGCCAGGTCCATCCCGGCCCCCACCAGCTGGTTGACCACGTCGGCGACGTCATTGCGCGCCATGCCGGTGTCGCGTGAAGTCTCGATGATCTTCTGCGACATCTGCTTTTCTTTCGGATCATTGGCAATCCCGGCCTTGATCGCAATGTCACGGACAATGGCCCCGAAGTCGGCACTGACCTTGGTCGCAATGCCCACCGTCGCCACACCGGCAACGGCCTGACCGACCGTGCTTTTCATCCCGGCCTTGCCGGCGTCGATCTGCTGGTAACCCTTGGCCTTGAGTTCCGCCTTGTTCGCGGTCTGGCCCAACGAGCGGTACGCCTTTTCCAGCCGACCGACCTCGATGCCCTGTTTTTTCAGGCTGTCGAGGTTGGAATTCAGGCGGCCCAACAGCTTGGACGCCCCAGCGGCGCCGCTGTCGTGGGCCTTTTTCCATTCATCGCGCAAGCGAATGGTGTCGCCAATGGTGCGTTGCAGCACCCGCGCCTTGTTGCCTTCCGCTTCCAGGCGCTTGATGCGCCCGGTGACCTCATTGAACGCAGCGCCGACTGTAGGACTGACGGCCCCGCCGATCACTAACCCGAGGGAGAGTTTGTTCGCCATGTCATGGCTCCCCTGTGCAGAGCATTACCGGAAGCGGCTCAATCCGTGAGCCACCAGACCATCTCGGAAAACGGCATCGACTGAATCTCGGCGGCGGAAAATCCGGTGTCCGCCGCGAGACGCTTCGCCACCCTTTTCATCACCCCCGGATCAAACCCCGTCGTCTTGCACCAGGCGAAAATAGCCGGCCTGCAGGCGGTTGTAGTCCACCACCTTCAGGCCCTCCAGGTCGGCGATTGCCGCGCCGGACAGCTCCGCGAACAGCACCAGTTCGCGCTGCTCGTCGTCACCGCCTGCCGCCCGATCCGCGGCCCGCACCTCGCGCACCGTGGGCGAACGCAGGGTCAGTGTGTCGATTCGCACGCCGTTGATCTCGCTCGGGCGCGACAGGCTGACCACGGCGTTTTCGGCGGTGACCGACAACCAGGCGGGGAGCGACTCCGAATAGTCGGCGTGCGGCACCAGGTTCGAATAGGCCGTCTGCAGGCGGCGATAGTCCACCACCTTCAGGCCCTCCAGATCCTTGAGGCCCGCTTCAGCCAAGCTGGCGAACAGCTGCAGCTCGCGCAGCTCATCATCATCGCCGGCCGCCCGGTCAGCGGCATGGACCTCGCGTACCAACGGTGCGCGCAGCACCAACGTATCCACCTTCACCCCGTTGACTTCGCTCGGACGTGTGAGCGTGACGACGGCGTTGTCAGTATTGAGCAACAGCCAGGCCGGCAGCTTGTTTGCAGATTGCATGGTCATCCAGTGCTATTCCCTTAGAGGCCGAGTGCGGAGCGCACTTCGGCGAGTTGGTCTTTGCCATCGATCACCTGAACACCGGCGATCATGTCGATTTCGTACATCACGCGGCCGTCGATTTCGAGCTTGTAGTACACCGGCGCGATGGCGTGTTTGATCTCCGCCGGATCGCCGGCTTTCCAGTCACCGAGGTCGACCTCTTTCAGCAGCCCGCGCAAGGTGGCCACGACCGCCGTGACCGTACCCTTGTGGCCCCGGAAGGCGCCGCGGAACGATGCGTTGAACGCCGAGCCATCGGCCAGACCGAAGTGCTTGAGCGACTCGCGACGCACGCCCTTGGTGACAAAGGACGCTTCCATTTTTTCCAGGCCCTGAGCCATCTCGATAGCCCCGGCCATACCGCCGCCTCGGTACTCGTCGGTTTTGGTGGTCAGCTTGGGCAGGGTCAGGCTCGGCACGTCACCGGCAAAGTTGACGCCGTCGACAAACAGATTGGTGTTGTACAAGGTTTGAGGAATCATCTAGCGCTCCTTAAGCGTCGAGGACTTCGGTCAGCCACTGGTTGGTGACTTCGATCAGGAAGTTCGGGTTTTCCGCCGGCGGCACGTCGGTGAAGCGGATGCGCCAATACACCTTGCCCTGCTCGATCTGGCTGGCGGTGTTGAGTTCGGTGTCGGCGAACACTTCGAAGTTGATGATTGCGCCAGCGTTTTTCTGATCACGCATGAACGCGTCCAGGCCTTCGGTCACTTCCTTGACGTAGGTCTTGGTGATCGAACGGTCGACCGCCCACTTGTGCCCCGCCTGGATCGCATCCATCAGGATGTCGCAGGTCCGCACACGGGTGACGAAGGCCCACTTCGGATCGCTGGAGCAGGTACGGTTACCCCACAGGCGATAGCCGCCGTCGCGGATGATCGTGGCGATGTTCGCGCCGTTGAGCAGGTTGGCCCGGCAGGTCTCGTCGCCGTCCAGGTATTCGATTGGGCGGGTGGTGCCGGTGATGCCGACAAACTCCTTGTTGGACGGCGATGCCCAGTAGCCGTAGTTCGCATCGGTCCAGGCAAACAAACCGGCGGTCCAGGCCGAGCCCGGCGCGTCGACCGTGGCACTTTCCACCGTGCTCCAGAACTGCACCCCCGGATCGACCAGGAAAATCCGCTTGCTGCCGAAGTTCTCGGCATAGGCCATCACCGCCTCATCGGTGGTGTTCGGTCCGTCGATGATGGCCATGGCGCGCAACTTGCCGGCCAGGCTGTCCATGGCGGTGGCCACGGCCTGGGTCGCGGAATGCCCTGGAGCAATCAGCAGTTTCGGTTGGGCGTTGTGCACGCTCTTGCCGTCGAGCAGCGCCTGCAGGCCGGTCCGCTGTCCGGAGGCCAACACGCCACCGATGATGGCCGAGGTTTGCAGCGCCGGATCCTCCAGCTTGGGTACGCCGACGGCGACGATCACTGCCTTGGCCCGCGCATAGATCGCCTGCGCCGCTCGAGTGATGGCCGAGTCAGCACCGAAGGCGGCGATGGCTTCGCGTTCGGTGGTGATCAACATCAACTCGCCGGCCTTGGCCGTGCCACCGCCGAGCACGCCCGGGGTAAAGGTGTCGCACAGGCCGATGATCGACGACGACGGCAGCGCAATGGTCCGCGCGCCGTTGTCGATCAGCGAGGTCGTGACGCCATGGAAGAAACCACTCATAAAGGTCAATCTCCAGAAAGGGAAAAGCCCCGCATTCGCGAGGCTGTTGGGTGTGGGTGTTACGCGTAACGGAAAAGAAAACGCCCCGTCAGTGCGGGGCGTTTATAGGTTTTGCTCGGCCAGCCAGGGCGGCGCGATCGGGCGATGATCCACCAGAGGAAACTCGCCATTCTCCGGCCAGTCGCGTAAGGCCTGGCGGTAGCCCAGCAGCTCGGTGAACCGCTCGTTAATCAGCGTTGTGGGCCGTCCCATATCGCGCTCATCGCGATGACGGGTGATGACTCCATCAGTCGCCACCAGCTCGCCATCGCGCCAGTTGCGCTCGATCGCGGCGACTTCCTCAGGAGTCAGCGGTGGCGGCTCGATCAGCACCGGGTAACCGTCGGCATCCTCCCGAATGATTTTCCCCTGCGACTGCCCTTCGAGTAGCTCGTGATGCCGTTCCGACGTGATCTGCTTGGCCCCTTCGGGAATGTTTTCACCATGCAGACGGTCATCGTAAAAGCCGCGTGGGTCACTTGAGTAGTAAATGGTCATGGACTTTCCTCTATGAAGTTACTTACCGATGGCGCGCCAAGAGAAGTGACGGACGTTGTTCGGGACATCGGTGTACCAGACGGTCGCCTCAAATTTGTTCGGGAGTGGGAGGCCGACCTGCCAATTGGTCTTGTTCGCCCGGTAGGTGCTGCCAGCCCCGTCACTGGCATCCAGATCCGTGGTGCTGATGCCAGCACAAGCCACAACCGACAGGCATTGGGTAGGAAAGGCTGTCGGGAACACAACATCGAACTCCCAGCGTCCGTTGGCCGGGTTCGCTGAGCCGATCACCTCACCCCATTGCTCGAACAGGCCGCCGCCTAGATAGCGGTAACCGTTAGCCCCAGTGTTAGCGGGAAGAGCGCCGCTACCAATCACCAACCAGAGGCCGCCGTACTGCGTGACCGTTATTTCATCGTTCGGCAAGAGCGAAAAACTCGTCGCCGTGCCACTTGTATTGAAGGCACCGATAAAGGCGTCAGCCCCCGTCCGTGCAAGCGTGCATGCCCCAAGTCCGAGGTTCACAAGGTGAATACTTGCGCCGTTTGCCACGGTGGCGGCGCTAGGGAGGGTCAGCGTCGAGCCGGCAGAAGCTGACACCACGAACTCGCCGCCGAAATCTGCGAGCGTGATGGCGCGGCTGGCCGATATGGAAGTAGCGGTTCTTTTATTGCCCAGTGCGGCCTGTACGAAGGCCGTCGTGGCTAAAGACGTGTCGTTGTCGAATTGCGCCGGCGTCGGCCCTGTTGGATTGCCTGTGAATGTCGGGCTAGCCAACGGAGCCTTTAGGGCCAGTGCGTTGACCATGGTGGTGGCAAAGTTAGGGTCGTTCCCGAGTGCGGCTGCCAGTTCGTTAAGCGTGTCCAACGCACCCGGTGAACTGGCGATCAGGTTGGCAATCGCGGTCGCCACGAATGCCGTTGTCGCCAGTTGTGTGCTGTTGGCCCCCGGTGCCGCTGTTGGTCCGGCCGGAGTACCGGTGAACGTTGGGGACGCAAGGTTGGCTTTCAGCGCACCTAGAGCTGCCACGAATGCCGTGGTCGCCAGTTGTGTGCTGTTGGTCCCCGGTGCCGCTGTTGGTCCGGCCGGAGTACCGGTGAACGTTGGCGAGCCGAGGAATGCGAATTCCAGCCATGGCTGGAATACCCCAACTGATTTACGACGGTAAAACGCCCGGTCTGCTTGAACGCCAAGCGACAACTGGACACCGTTGGACGCATCGACCGGCAACGCCAAGACTTTCGTCCACTGCGGCATCGGTGCATTGGCCGTGGTGCTGATGGTGCTGCGCGCCTCTACCTGGGCCGCGCCGACGGTATCCGCGTCGTTGCCGCTGGGGCCACCCGAACTCTGTGTGTACAGACCGGCGGTGACCAGCCGTGCCAGGACGTGCGCAGTCGTCGCAATCTGCGTGCTGTTACTGGTATCGGGAGCCGTCGGCGCCAATGGCGTACCTGTGAAGGTTGGGGAATCCAGCTGCGCTGAACTTTCCCATGCCCCCCAAGTACCGTTGAACCGCTGGCGCCAGAACATCATGCGCTTGTTGGCCGCCACGGTAGAACGTGTTGTCGCGAGTTGGAACCCTTCGTTCGCTGCCCCTTGAGCGTGAATTACGATGTAGCCGACTGCCGGGGAGGTCGGGTTACCCGTGGCACCGGTGGCCGTGTAATAGAGCCCACCCATCGAAAGCGCATCAAGGTCCGTTACCAGCGTGCCGGTGCTCGCTCCCAGCCCCAGCGCCGCCAACGCATTCTGTATAAATACCTGAGTGCTGTTCTGGAACGTCAAGGCCGTGGTGCCCAGGACAATCGCGCCATCGGTGACCAACTGCCAACTGGTGTCCGCTTGCGTGGCGCCTTGCTCGACCGACACCTGTAGCGCCGACGTGACCTCGGGACTGCCATCGGCATCGGCGGCGCGCGCCCAGGCACCGGCGGCCGCGACGTACAGGCCGTTGTCTTTGGCCAAGGTCTGGTTTTTCACCAGCACTCGATCACCCGCGACCAGGGCGATACCGTCAAGGGTCTGAAGACCGGTCAGCGCGATGTTGGCCGTGGTCGCCACCCGCACCGATTGCTTGCTGTCGAGCTTGTAGATTTCCTCCTGCACCTTGGTATCGACATAGGCTCGGGTGGCCAGCACCACGCTCGGATCGATCTTCAGTTCGACGTTGCTGGAGTTGCTGACAATCATGTTCATGCGCACGACTTGCGTGCGGCCGGAGCCTTGGGCGAGCAAGGGCTTAAACGACGGCGCGCAGTTGGCCACGGCTACCAGATCGTTGTCCGTGTCGTACAGGCCGATTTCGCGAATCCACCAGCCGCCGACATCCTCAGGAATGACCTGCTCGGCGATGATGATCCCCGCGTTGACGGGATCGACCTTGAGCTGATTCAGCGGCGCACGACGGCGCTCGTTGATCAATGCCGTCTGCGTCGCAGACGGCTGAGGCTCGGTGCCATTGGCGTCACCGACGCCCATCTGAGTGATTTTCCACGGGATGCCTAGCGCGTCAGCGTTGGCCTGCTTGGCGACGCCCACGTTGGTCAGGATGGCTAAAAACTGTGAATTCTGGTCGATCATGAGAATACATCCAGGGTGTCAATTGTATGGTCGCGACCGCCTCGGCCGATAACGCCGCTGACTTCGATGTCACGTTGGACAGGTGGATACACGTCAATTACATCGCCCTCGTAGAGAGCGGCATGGAGCCTCAAAGCGCCCTGGCTTTCCAGGCTGATCGCCAGCCCTGTCAGGTGCCGGGTCACCGGCTTGGCGTCGTCGATCAGGCGTTCCAGCTCCTGATACATTTCCTCGGTGATCCCGGTGTCCAGCACGCCCACCTTGAGCGCGAAGGTGCCCGGCACCCCCTCCGGCACTGTGTTGAACCACTCGATAATCTCGATCAGGTAGCCCAGGGGCTCGACCACCCGGCGCAAGGCGCCGATGGTGCCCTTGTGGGCATGGATGTAATACGACGCCTTGATGGCCGCGCGCTTGGTCGCCTCGCTCCACCGGTAATCCCAGCGATCGACCGACCAAGCCCACGCCAGGTGCGGCAGCAAATGCACCGGACAGGTATCGGCGTTGTAGAGCGTGCGCAGCGGGACAATGGTTTTTTCGTAAAACGACGCCTCCAGGGCGCGCTCCAGTTGTGTACTGTTGAGTGGCAGTAGGCTGTTCATGTCAGCCCGCCAGATTCACGGTGACTTCGGTGCAGAACGCCGCCTGCGCCTTGGTCGGGGCCAGGTCAACCCAACCGACCAGCTCAACCCGAGACACGCCAGCGATATGCAGTTGCGCGTCCACCGCCGAACGCGCCACTTCGACCCCGAGCCGCTTGCGTGGATTGATCCAGGCGTTAACGCGGTTTTTGGCCTCGGCCAGACTGGCGTCAGCCTCAGGCCCGACACTGCTCATATGCAAAATGGCATCAATGCGGTAGTCGATAATCTGCGCGCTTTGCACGGTCAGCCGATCACCCACCGGCCTGACGTCCTCGTCATTCAGCGCCGCCTGGACCGTGGCCAGCAGTTCAGGACTGGCCACGCCATTGCCCTCGGAACTCAGTACCGTGACCGTAACGTTGCACGGTGCCGGGCTTTCCGCCGTGGCATCCGCGACCAGGCCCGACGCATTGCGCGCGTGCAGGATGTAACTGTTACGCGGCCCGGCCGTGGTCAGCCCTTCGTAGGCCAACTGAATGCGTTCACGGAACGGATCGTCTTCCTCCCTGACCTCCGGTACCGGCGGCACCGCCAGCAGATCCTCGGCCTGAATGACCAGGCGCTGGAGATTGACGTTGGCCCCCAAGTGATCGAGGTCATCGCGGATGGCGTGTGCCAGTAACAGCGCCTTGCCGGCGTCGTTGACCCGGGCACGGTTGCCGATCTTGATATAAGCCCCCACCTCCAGCACCTTGGTAACCGGATCGCTTTCCAGCGCCGCGTTCCAGTTGTCGCCCATATAGCCGCGGAAGACCCCCAGTCCTTCCTCATACACCGCTTCGAAATCCAATGGCTCCAGCACGCTCGGCGCAGGTAGCGACGACAAATCAACGATGCTCATACGCCCACCTCCAACAGCACGACGTCGCCTTGATACTTGCCGGCGATCTTCAGATTGATTTGCCCGCCGATCACCGAAATGACCCGCACCTGGTCCAGCTTCAAACGCGGCTCCCAGCGCCCCAAGGCCCTGGCGGCTTCTGCCTGCACGGAGCTTTTCCAGCCCTCGTTAACGGGCAGGTCGACAAAACGCCGCAGCGAGCTGCCGTAGGCTGGTCGATGCCGACGACTGCCCAGTGGCGTACCCAGAATGTCGCCGATGGATTGCCGCAAATGCTCGATGCCGGAAATGGGCTGGCCGGTGTGGCGATCCATTCCGATCATCTGGGTTACTCCTTCAGCAGTTCGAATTCGTCATGGGCTTTCAGAAACTTGACGGCCTCGGTGTCGGAGCCCGCGATCTCGACCAGGCCCTTCGTCACCGGCAGGCCGCGCTGGCTCTCCGGCAGGATCAATTGACGAGAGGTGTAAACCTTGTCGCGAAACTTCATCAGCGTCGAAACCGGTAGTGATGCCGGCTGCGGCAACGAATCAGGGCTCGCGGGTAAATCGGTGACAGGCGTATCGCTCTTGGCCATGTGGTTGCTCCAGGCGTAAAAAAGCCCGCACATGGCGGGCCGTTGGGAGATTGAAATTAATGCGTGTGGTGATTGCTGTTGCCGCCGACGTCGAGAATCGAACCGGCACTGGTGATGTCCTGCGTGACGTGTAACGGACCGTCGATGGTCACCGCCCCTTCCAGGTTGATGTTCCCGCTCGTCACGTTGACGGCGCTGTCGGTGACCACGGCTTCGGTACCACCGACCTTGATGGCCACCGTTCCTGTTGGCAACGTGATGGCGTAGCTCTTGGCCTGCCAGTCGTACACCAGCGAACCGCCATCATCAAAACGCCAGACTTCGACGTGATCGCGGTTATCTGGCTGGCCACCAGCATCCCCGTAGAGCCCTGGGATAAAGGTGCCCATGCCAGCCTGGCCGCTGGGATTGAACAGCACCCCCTGTTCGTTCAGGCTCGGCGCCCGCCAGTGACGGGCCTTGCCGGCCGCCAGGCTGTGCCAGCGCACCCACGCGCTGACCCAATCACCGGCCTGCACCCGAACAGTGGCGACCGCCAAATCCACACCGACCACCACGCAAGGCATCAGCATGGCGGCAATCATGCGGTCATGCTCGGCAAGGGCGTAGCTCATGGCACGTCATCCGCTGGAAAGAACTGCTCTTTGCTGTCGTTGTTGAAGCCGAACCACAGCGAGCCCGGTTGCTCATCCGGCCATGGCCATTGTTGTGCGCCGAGGTAAATCTGCTGATGCCATTCCACCAACCAGACGGTATAGCCATCCAGCTCCGGCCGGGTCCAATCCTGCCCGGCCTGAATGAACACCGCCGGTTCAACCGCCAGCCCCCAGGTCTGCGCCCGCAGAACCACCGCGAGCTGGGTGGCCAGTTGCACGGCCTGCTGATGATGGTGCGGTTTGATCGGATCGACGACGATGCGTGCCTCGAACCGGCACACCAGGGTCGTTTCCCCGGTGCCGATATCGACGCCCGGTTCAATCTCGGCCATCTCCAGAAACACCGCCGGCAGCGCCACTCGATCTTTAACATTTGGCCAGGCCGTCACCGCACACACCCCCGGCAACTCCGCCAGCAGTTGTTGCTCAATGGCCCGATACAGCTGATCCAGACTAAAAGGCTCTTCCGACACAGCACTAACTCCTCAGGTACTTTTGCAGCTCGAAATTGAGCTCCTGCTGCAGGATCTGCAGCAAACGTTCGTCCGCCTTGCGCACCCAGCTTTCGAAGTGTGGTCGCGCCTGTTCCAGGGACACTTTGGCCTTGGCCAGTGGAAACCGGCTGCCGTTTTCAGCAACCCACCCCGAACTCGGACCGCGCCCTGAGGACACCGTACTGTCGGGATAGTCGTCCGCATCGAAATGCTTGCTCGCCGTGCGGATCCAGATATCGGGCTTGTTGCCGTAGACCTGTTTGAGGAACGCCCCCTGGTAACGCCGCCCGGCCACCGACACGCCGCTGCCCGTCTGTCGCGCGCGGCCGATCCGGCTGGACTCGATGGTGTTCAAGCCAAACCACAGCTTGCCGCTCATGGCTCCACCGGTGACCGGGTAGCTGCGCAACCGTTGACGCACCGCCGCGACGGCGATGCGCTCCTGCCGACTGACCGCCCGGGCGATGTGCGTGCGCAACCAACCCAGCGTCTTGTTGATCGCGCGACGATGCGCGGCAGCAGCTGCCTTGGGCACCACCTTGGCGAACTCCTGGAACGCTTGCAGATCCGCCGACGAAGACTGGATGGTGACCATCCCACCACCGGCCGAGGACTTGTAATAGCTACCGAAGCTCATGCACGCATCCTCAGGATCAAAGCGACCAAACCGTCACCGCTGGGCTCCAGCTGCAGCAGGTCATAGTCGCCACCGCCGTCCAGGGCAGGTAAATCGATACTGACCAACAGGCCCGGCTCCAGGCCGTGGGAATCGCTGACCCGGATTTCGAAACGAGGCTCACGCAACCCGGTGTTGAGTTTGCCGAACTTCGGCTGCAGCCAGGGCGCCGCGAACATGCCGAGGACCGGCTCGTCCCGACCTTCGATCCGTGCGCTGTCGCCCAGCGTTTCGAACACCACCGCGTCAACCTCGGCGACCAAGTCGCGGAACGCCACGGTCAGAGTTCCAGAAGGATCTGCGCCCGTGGCCGCGTGCACAGGTGCAACGGGTTGGACTGGGCTTCACCGGCCACGCCTTTGTTGAACGGCAACGGCTCCAGCATGCTGTAGTACGGAATGCCCTGAGTGTTGACCGTTTCCATGTAGTCGGCCGGTGCGAACACCGAGATGTACAGATCCGGCACACCTTCAGGGACCAGCAGCGCCTTGTCATCGTGAACAAACGACACGCCGGCCACCTTGCCACGGTAGCGCTCCCAGATAATGCCGCCGAACTCAAAACTTTCCCGGGCATCACCACGCAACGCAGCCGCCTGCTGACTGTTCAGGTAGGTTTCCTTGACCGACTTATGAACGATCAGCTTGTTCCAGAAGTTTTTGCCGCAGAAGGCACGGGAACTGGTGCTGGTGACGCTACCCAGCGCGTCCTCCTGCATGTCCAATGCTTCGCCGCACTTAACCCGTAGCTCGGTGTTCTGATCCGCCAAGCCCATGGGAAAGGTTTGACGCGACACACCGAAACGATCATAGAGGTCCAACAGCACCGTCGAACCATCGGCATCGAGAATCAGGCCGTTGAGCGCACCCATGCGCTGGAATTCATGCGTCGCATCCAGCTGACGGCGCGCTTTGGCCAGACGGGCATTGACCACGTCCTGCACTGCCTGCAGTTCGGTGCGAGTACCGAAGGCACGAATGCCCTGGATCTCGTCAGCCTTGATGGTGAAGCGCTCCGGCAGGTGAACAGTGTTGAACGGGATCAGGTTGCGCTTGCTGGCCGCAACTACCAGACCCGAGCCACCCCGCTCACCGGCAGGCACCAGCGCCAAGGTGTCGCCATCCTTTTCGATCTGTACGGTCAGGGTGGTGATGCCTTCCTCACGGAACAGGCCCAGGGCACTGATGCGACCCGGCAGGTAGGGTTGGTCATTGAGTGCAGCGGTCAGCGCGGTAACAGTGAACGCTTCGTCGTCAAAAATGGCGATCTCGGCCATGGGTACTCTCCAGAAATGAAAAACCCCGCACAAAGCGGGGTGCATGAAGTTGGGTGATCGACTTAGCGAACGATCAGAAAATGAGTGGCCAGCGCTTTTTCAGCGTCCAGATCCAACCCGGTCAGATGCGCTTCGCTGACTTCCGCCAACCGCACCACCGCACGCCCTCGACGCACCACATCCGACTCGCCCAATGGACCGAAGAGAATGGCGACGGCGGTCTCGCTGCCGTCTTCTGCAGCCGGAGCGTACGGTGCGAACACGCCCGTGGCCGTTACCAAGCCAAGGATCTGGCCCGGGTCCAGGGCGGGACCGGCGGCGACGTTGATCGCTTCCCGCGAGATGTTCCCGCCCCCTTCGGACAACAGAAACTCACCGGCGTGGATCGGTTCTTTTTTGATAGTCATGCTCTTGCTCCTTTCGCGCCATGCGCAGTTCCAGATTGAGCGGCTTGTCGAGCGGCCCAGATCGAAGTGGGATCAGGTTGTTTAGCCTGCACCTGCGGTGCCGGGTCATTGTTCAGTGGCAAGCTGTTGTCAATTTCGAAGCCCTTGCCGCTGCTGACGATCTTGTCGAACAGACGCGCTCGAACCGCCGCAACGTCCAGGCCCGCCGCGACATACTCGACGCTGAACTCCGGCAAGCGCGCAGCCACACACAGGTCGTTCACGGCCTTGGCCCGCGTCAGGCCAGCCTGGACGATCTCTTCACTTTCAAGCCGGGTGGAGCTGAGCAGCGGCTCGATCAGGTTGCTGATGCCTGACTCGGCGCATCGCTGGGTGATCATCAGGGCCAACTTGGCCGAATCGATCACGGGCGGAGTCAGTGGTGGATCGTCCGGCTCTAACTCGGGATCCGGCTCGGGTGGCTCGTCGAATTGAGCCAGTAGTTCGGCCGGCGTGTGCTGGTAACGCTGCAACACGGCGCCCTGCCCGAGACAAGCCTTCACCTTGACACCGTCACCGACTTCATCGGCCAGCCCCAGGGCTACCGCTTCACTGGCAGTCAACCAAGTTTCAGCGGCGACCAGACGCCGCAACTCCTCCTCATCGATGTCCGGCGCCTTGGCCTTGTAGGCCGCAATGATGGCCTCCATCGTCTGATCGAGGACATCGGCCACCTTGCGGAAGTCTTCGGCATCACCGGCGGCGTAGGTCCACGGGTTGTGGATCATCAGCATGGCGTTGGACGCGATCACGACGCGGTTTGCGCCGCACACCGCCACGCTGGCGGCACTGGCCGCCAACGCGTCGATGCGACCGGTACAGCGTTCACCCAAACGCGACAACGCGTTGTGCATCGCCAGCCCGTCGAACAGGTCGCCACCGATGCTGTTGAAGGCGGCGATCACCGGTGACACACCATCGTCCATGGCGCGCAAGTCCTGCACGAACTGGTTGGCAGTGATACCCCAGCCGCCGATCTCGCCATAGACAAACACTTCGATGACCCGCTCGGCAGCCTCGCCGCTGGCCTGCAGCGCGTACCAGGTCTTGTCCTGCACCGGCACGCGCTTGCCCGCCCGGTTATAAACGCGTGGCCGCGCCTTCTTGCTCATGGTTGCTCCTTTTCGTCGACGGGGACGAACGCTTCAAGAGTGGTGTAATTGAGGCCAAGGGTTGTGGCCCGGGCCAGATCGGCGGCGTTTTCCGCGTCGACCGTTTCGGCGTCATAGCCGGTACGCAGGACCATTTCACTGCGCGAGGCGAAGCCGGCCTGTACTTCCATCCGTCGCGCCTGCACGTCCTGCACCGGCTGGATGTAGGCCCAGCCTTGCGGTACCCAACGGGTGCGCAGGTATTCACGGCGCCGCAGGGCGTAGTCATCCAGCTGGAGGACACCTGACAGCACCGCCATGTCCATCCAGGCCGCCCGGACCGGGCGACACAACTGGTGCACGTAAACGCTGAACTGCAGCTGTTCCAGGCGGCGCCGAAACTCGTTGAGCACCACCCGCAGCGCCCGGTCGTTGACCTCGCGCATGTCGCCGGTGAGGATTTCGTACGGCGTCCCGGTCCCCGCTGCAGCTGCCATCAGCTGCTGTCGCATAAAGTCGGGATAGTTGTTGCCGGCGTCCGGTGGCTTGGAAAACTCGACCTCTTCACCGGGTCCCAACTCCTGCATGGTGCCGGGCTCCAGGGCGACCATCGGCGTGAATCCGTCGCGGTCCAGGCTCAGCGGTTGGCCGGTGACCGGATCCCTCGGTACGGGGCCGGAGTCCGGCGCTGGCCGGCTGATAAAGCCGGCAAACAGGTTGGCCACTTCTTGCCGGAACAGCACCGCGTCGTCGTAGTTATCGAGGCTGCGTAGACGCTTGAGCACCGGCGACAAGCGCGGCACGCCGCGCAACTGGCCCGGTTCGACCGGCTCGAAGATGTGCAGTACCTGGGTGGCCGGCACTCGCACCAGCTGGTTGTAACCCGCATTCAGCGACGAGGCATCGCGTGGATGCGCCAGGTACATCCAGTACGCCACGCGCTTGCCGCCGGGGGTGAACTCGATGCCGGCGCGGATAAAGTTGCCATCACGGGTGGTCTCGAACTTGTCATGCGGGACAAACTCCGGGGCCAGGATTTGCAGCTGCAACGGCACCGCGAGGCCTTCGTCCAGGCCGCGCGGACGCAATCGAACAAAACATTCGCCCGAGGTTTCCACCGTGCGGGCCACCAGCGCCTGCTGACCGTTGAAGTCGGTGCGCTCGTCGGCGTCCGACTCATCGACCCAGTCATCCCAGAGTTCCTGCAGCAGTTTGCGCAGGGCTTCGTTGTCGGTTTTCGGCCGCGGTGTGATGCCGGTACCGATCAGGTTGCTGACACGCTTGTCGATCACGTTGTAGGCGTACGGGTCATTGCGAACCGCTGCCCGCGACCGTGAGCGCAGATTGCGCATGGCCGGGGTGTTGATGCTGTTGATCCCGTTGTCCGGCGCATCCCAGCCAGTGGATCGACGGCCCTCTCCGGCGCCTTCGTAACTGGCCTTGATGTTCGACGGCAACACGAATCCGTTACGGGTTAGCGTCGGATAGCGGGCCATTAAAGTCCTTTGCCTCCGTGGCAAAGCCGAACGACGCGGGAGCGCGGTCCGGCTGAGTTCACCAGCGAGGTGCGGATTTCGTCGCGTGCTTTAAGCAGCTCGTCGACAGAGCGGTATTCCACGGTGCGGTCGGTGTAGCGCACGGTTTTTTCACCGCGCGCGATGGCCGCCTCAACCGCATCGAGGTGCTTTTGGGTAAATGACATATCAGCGTCTCTTCAGGTAACCGCTGCTGGAACTGCGGCGTTGAGGTGGCGGAGCTGCAGGTCGCGATGGCACGACGGATGCAGCGGATTGCGAAGCCGGTACGACAGCGGCTGTAGCCTGCTCGGTGTTGCTGAGGCGCTCGCCTTGCACGGGCTTGATACCCAGCGCGTCGTCGAACAAGCCTGACTGCGCCAGAGACTGACGCACCCGCTCCCAGTCGTGTTCCTTGTAGCGGTTGAGGCCCAGGTAATGCGCCATGGCCAGGCAGTACACCATCAGGTCGAGCGCTTCGTTGCGCTCGGCCTTGCCCTTGACCCATTCGATACGCTTGTGACCACGGATGTAGCGCGCCACCTTGCGCTCCGCGACGCACTGATCGAAGAAATCGTCGGGCAGGTCATTGGCGAAGTGCAATGCACCCGGGCCGGCTTCGAATGGATAGCGGTTGTAGATCCAGTCCTTTGCCGTATCGGTACCGACGAACCACAGCTCGGCGCCGTTACGTTCGGTCTGGCCTTTCCAGGTCACGTCGACCATGGACGGACGCTGAGCGATGACCGGTTTTCCTGGCTTGCTGGCACCCTTGATGGCGAACACGTTGCGCCAGCGGCGAACGCGGCAGAACTGGTACACCTCATCGGTGTGGTGACCACCAGAGTCGACCGCTACTGCAAGAATGCCGAGACCGACACCGCATGGATGGCGGTACTTGGCCTTGAGCAGTTCGTCCAGTGCGGCCCAGGTGCGCTCATCGGCGGGGTCGCCCGAGACGATCTGGTAGTCGATGACCCAGCGCTCCATGCCGACGCCCCAGCCCATGGCCATGAACTCCAGGCGATTGGCCTGAACGTCGACGGCACCGGTGATCATCAGCACCGCCGCCGGCATCGACCCCAGTCCGAAGAGTTCCAAGCGCGCCCGTGCTCGTAGCACATTGGCTTTGGTCTGCTCTTGAGCCGCGTCCCAAACCTTCGCCAAACGGGTGTTGTAAAACACCTGCATGGGTTCCAGATCGCCTTTCGCCTGGGCCTTTTTGGCCTTCTCGAATTGCTTGGCCAGCGATTTCCAGTCCATCCAACCGAGGGGCGAATACAGCGCGTTGAGGTGAAACCCGACTGTCTCACCATCGCCTTCGGCGTGGGCACGCCACTCGCCGTTGGCGAGCATTTCGCCCTTGTGGAACTCCTCAATCAGCACATCACAATCAGGGCCGGCGCACTGGTAGTGCACGACGCTGAAATCCTTCGAGTAATGCAGGCGCTCCCATTCCAGGGTTTGCATGTGGCCGCAGCTCGGACACGGCACGTAGTAGTGACGCTGGTCACTGCCGTCGAACAGGTCGGAAATTCGCGACGCGCCCTTGATCGTGGGCGAGCTGGAAAAGTAGAACTTGGCGTTGCGACCGAAGGTACTGCCCCGGGTTTCCGCCAGCTCGATGGGGTCGCCCTCCTCGCCGATGTCCACTTCCCAGCGGTCGATCTCGTCGCCGTACACGTAGCGCGCCGACAGCTCCGACAAGTTGGCCGCCGAGCCGGCGGTAGTGACGTACAACGTCCCGCCCTCGAATTCCTTGGTGTCCATGGTATTGCGCGAGTCGCGGGAGCGGTTAGCCGCGACTCGCTCGCGCAATACCGGTGTTGCCTTGATGGTTTTGCTGATCCGCGACGACACCCGTTTGGCCAGACCCAGGCTGGGCAGCAGCGCCAGGATGTTCGACGGCGCCATGTGCATCAGACCACCGATCCAGTTCAGACCAATCTGGGTTTTCATCAGCTGCGACGCGACCATGGTGATCACGCGCTTGCACGGGTGAGCCGGCGACAGGCAACGCATGGGTTCGCGGGCATACGGTGTGCGCGAAGTCCGGTACTGGCCGGGCTCAGCGGCGCCGGTGTCACGCGGGATCCGCATGTACTCATCGGCCCACTGATCGATCCAGACATCCGGGTCGGGTCGCAGCCCACGGAAATACGCCTCGCGGTACACCTCTGCACCGTCAGGAATGTCCGTGGGCATAGGTCAACTCGTAGTCAGTGCATGTTCTAGGTCCGCTGAGGACATGCGCTCGGCATCCTCCAGCGAGCGACGGATCGCCGTCGTCAGGTGCTTTTCGATTTCCCAAGGGTCGGTCATGGACGCCAGTTCGGGAGCCAGCTGCGGAGGCATGCCCAGCAATTGATCGCGCAACATGCGGCCAGCGTTGTAAGCGCCCGTCTGCACCGCCGTTGCGAACACCAGTGAGCCCTTGGCCTTGTGCAACTCGATCTCGGCGAGCTGTGCCAGGCTGTGTTCGCGCAGTGCGCGGGCTTTCTGGAAATCCGGCAACTGCCCGGCTGGCACAATCACTGGCGGCGGCGCAGCCATTGAAGTTGGTTCGACCTGACTGGACAGCTGGCTGTACACGTCACGCTGCAGCCGATCCTGATGATGCCGATCAGCAACGGCGGCTTTGCTCGGGTCAGCGGTGTCGCGAATCAACGCTTCGCTGGCCATGACATCCACTTGCTTACCATCGGCGGTGAGTACCAGACGGTTGTTGTTTTTCAACCAGGTGATGTAGCTGGGTGCCCTGCCGATTCGGGCCGCGAAGGCGCTCTTTGACAGGTACATTGGTTCTGTCATAAGCCCTCCTTTTCAACGGCTTTTCAATGCAAACCTTTCGATTTCAATGGATTGAATTTCAGTAAGTTGGCAACCCTGCCGCTAACACTTTCCCGCGGGTTTGCGACCCCGTACCCGCCGGATAACCCCAGGGTCCCCGGCGATTTCATCACTGCCCGCCACCGCTCGGAGGGACCTCGCAGATCCCAGCCCGTTTCGCCAGCCACCGAGCGTACAACCCGCTGGCCACATCGGCACCGAGACAAGCCACCACACTCCCAATCGCTGCAGCGGTCATCAGACTGCAACCCAGCGCCGTGGCGAGCAACACCGTTGCCAGACCAAATACCGCCGAAGCACCGAAGCGCAATAGCACCCGCTTGATCAACACCGGCACCGCCATCCCTGCCGCATCAGCGCGCCACATCTCCCCTGTTAAACCGGCGAGCGCCACCAGAATCAGTAGCCAGGTTGGAAGATTGGCCAGCGACTGCTGCATCTCCTGTTCAGTCGACATTCGTTGCCTCCTCGGCAATGGAAGAAATAAACCTATGTCTCGGGCGTAACTGGCGGCCCAAGCCAGGGCCGGCAGCAAGAATGAAAAACCCCGCCGAAGCGGGGTTGGGTGACCGGCGCAGGGAGGGCCGGGTGAAGCTGCACAGCACGTGCGAGGTCAGCGCCAAGGCGCAAGTTCCATATCGTGGGGACTTTTTACCCCCTGAGTACGGAACCGAAAAGAGGTCATTTTCGGTCATCCGACTCGACGCAACTTTGACGCAACTTTGAGTAGACTTTGAGGCAAAACGCCCCGACCAGCGGTAAGCCACTTACGGGCGTCAGCACGCTCGACCAGCACTTCCAGCAGCCGCTCATGCAGACGGTGCACCTGGTCGTAGTAAGTCTGTTTCGCTCTCGACTCCATCCCAAGCAGATGCAACTGCATCAGCCAGGTTGGCGCCGGATCATCGCCGTAACGCAGGCCCGCCAACCGCATCAGCCGATCACCCTGCTCACCCTGACGCCCGATCTCCGACAGAGCGGCGGCGATCTCTTGTGCAACTGCATCAGGCCCTGCTCCAGCGCCGAGGATGACTCGGGACCCGGGCGTGCCGCGTGGGGCGCAGCCACCCCACTCCATGATCGTTGCCATTGGGCTACCCATGCCGCCGCTTTCGCCATTGAGCCGAAGTTGCTCGCCCCAGTGCTTCAGCAGTACTTCCATTGCCTCGATCATCGCCCTACTCCCCCGAAAACCGAACCCGACACAGAAAGCACCCACCCCGACACAAACCCAACACAAACAAAACCCTTTAAAATCAATAGCTTTAATCGAGTTGTGTTTAGTGTGTTGGGTTTGTTGAGTATTTCCGTTCTCGCATGAAGAAAATAATCAGCCATCAGAAACCGAACATCTAACGTCACGCATGCGCGCATGCGTAGCGAAACCCAACACACCCAACACAAAGCCCGCAAACTGCCGAAATAGAAGGTTCCAGTCTGTGTGAGGTATCCGAAATCAACCCAACACACACCCGACACACCCGACACACTTTTAGATGTAGTCATGCGGCAGCCGCCTTGATGTGGTCCCAACCGTCCACATGCCAGCCCGCGAGCTTCGCCTTGGCCCGCCAGTTTTCGACCTGCTTGCCCAGCTCGGCCGCCTTCAGTGATGGGGGCGGGGAAGCGTCCGGATCGACAGGAAAGAAGAACGCGCCAAAGCGCCGATTGTTGCCGTCGGTCCAGGGAATCGCGCGGGTTTTATCGACCTCAGAACTGATGAACAGCGAGAACTTCGTCTGACTCATCACATGCTCTTTGTTGCGCTGACACCATTCGAGGAACAGCGAATAGAGGTCGGTCGACAGACACGGCCCCCAAAGCCCCTGACCCAGCTCGCTGTACTTCCACAGATGCAAGAACGTCTGCCATCCAGCCCGACTCAAGGCCACCAGGCGCTCACGTGCGTCCGTCGATGGCGGTCGCGTCCGCTGGTTGAAGTCGCCCAGATCGACCGACAACAACCAACCGTACAGCGCCGCGACGCCACCCTGTTCCAGCTCCCGCCCGATTGCCTTTTGCCGCTCGACCGGCAAGGTTTCCATAGGCCACATCACCAACATCCGCCGGTCACTGTCGCTGATCGGCCACGGCAAAATTTCGTTGCTCAGGAACACCGCGTTCATATGGTTGGCTTCCTCCCAACCGTTGATGAACTTCGATTCCATCCGCACCGTCTTGCCGGTGATCAGGTGCTTGATCTTGCCCACTTGGTTGTATCGCTGATCGCGACTCACTACCTCTTCAAACACCGACCACAATTTTCGGCTTTGCCAGGCGTTGAAGTTGCTCTCCAGCTGCGTCTGACCGACCGTGGCCGCGTACTGGCCGTACAACATACCCAGTGCATCTGCGAACAGCAGGCTTTTGCCTGAGCCCTCCATGATCGAGTGCATCAGCACGGCGGTGTCCATCTTGGCGCCCAGGTGTTGCAAGGGGTACGCCAGCCAGCGGGTCAACCATTGGTGCGCCGCTTCATCGTGGTTGCACAAAAACGAAATCAGCCAACGCAGATTGGCGCAGGCTTCGTCATCCCTGACCGGTTCGAGCGGTAGGCCATCAAAGGTATTGATGTACACCGCAGGATCCTTGCTCATGGTCGGATCAAACACGATATGTTCGACATCCACAGTGCGCCGCTCACTGCTGTTCAGCCACAGCGGATAAGTGTCGCCCAGCGCCATCTTCACCGCGCCCTCGGCAATACGCCGCTTCTTTTCCCGATCCCAGACGTCCTTGGTGCCGTCGATGTACACGTATCGGTCAGTCGGTGGCATGCCGAACACACCGCCCTTCTTGCCCGCCATGCGCCGCGTTTGCTCGATGTCGCGGACGTGATCATCCGCAATCAACCGTTTGCCCATGTCATCCAGCCACGCCTTCGCAAGTGGCTTGCCCACCCGAGCTTCAAATGCGGCCTTCTTCATCACCCGCGACTGATCGCAGTCCCACACTTGCGTGGTGCCCTCGACCAACGCAAAACGCCGCAACAACTGGTCAAGCGTCAGCGACTCCCCCGCGCCCCCGTCAGGAGCTGGAGCGGCCTCGCTGATGTCGTCGTTCGCACAGCTCGGCTCGCTCATCTCATCGGATGGGGGCGGGGGAAGATCCCGCGGGTCAGGCCGAGATGAACGCTGCATACCCAACATACGCGCGGCATCCTTCACCGCCTTCGACTGGTCGCCACCGTGCTCGAGTAAACAGAACACCTCGAAGGCGTCATTCTGATGCCCGTTCGCAAGCGGATCGGCACCGTGGTGGGAGTAGACCTTGCCCTCACTGATCGTCACGCCGGGCAGCCCAGTGCTGCTCTGCGGGTAAAGCCACTTGCTGCCCCGCTTGATGTAGCCGTGGCTACGCAGCAGCTCCTCAATGTCGTGGCAGCGGTTGAACTCATCGATCACCGACGGCTGCTTACCCGCAGCCGGCGCTGAACGCTTATTGACCTTCGCCGGCGGCACGGTTGCCTTGATCGCCCACGGGCACGCTGCCTCTGCATCACGCTTGAAGATGTCCCAGTTTTGCCAGATAGCCAGCAGGTCGACAGTCAGCGTCGGCAAACCGTCCGTGGCGCTGGGCGGCGTCCGCCAGGTGTAAGGCTTGCCGGTACCCGGATGAATCGAAGGAGGGAACACGTCCTGTACCAGGCCAGCACGCAGTTCGAACACCGTGAAGCGCTTGTACTCTTCAGCCTCCGTGCGTGCTGCAGCCTCCCCGACACCATCGCTCTGCTCTTTCGCAGCCTTGGCTTTGTCCATCAGGCCTTTGTGAATCGAACCGTCAGGGTCTTTTTCATTCGGCCATGAGAGAGAATGCCGGGTCAGCTCAATGCCGTCCGGCATTTTGAACATCACCCGGAAGCGCACTGGGTTACCAACAATCGTCGGATACACCAACGCCATGGCATCCAGATCGACACCCAGCAGCTCGTACAACACATGCCGCGTCCATTGAACGTCGTCGACATCCAGCGAACAGACACGGCTCGGTCCAAGCACGACGCCGAGGTTGTGATTAGGGTTTCGTTGCCAGAATGCTTCAGCGGCGGCGGCATCAGTGATGTAACCGCCGGGTTTGTTCCACCCCAGGCCCTTTGGGGCTTTTTCACCTGGCTCGATGGCGACCAGGGCGAGATCGAAAGTAGTGATGTAACGTTTTGCCCATGTGGCGATGGCTAGTCCTTTGGCCGATTCACTCATCGCCGAGCCTCCCGTAACCCCTGGCAGTGAACGCAGGTTTCGCAACCCTCAATCGTCTGCTGTCGAAGCAACGGGATAGGGTCATCACAATCCTCGCAGAATTGCGCGCTGACGCGATTCGAAGGAACGCGGCGACTACGGTGAAGGGCAACGTCGAGCAGGTATTGCGCCTGGTCGTTGGCGCGATCGATTTCATCAGCCATGGACACGATCCTCCATCGCCTGACGAGCACCCGCCATGATGCCGAGGACTTCACGGATCACGTCCATACCCTGCTTCTCGAGATCGAGTACTTCGTGAAGCTCCCACACGTTGTCGGCAGCACCATCGTGCATCGCGGCCACGAACTCCCCCGTCTCACCGAGTAATTTGCCAACGGCTTTCAAAGCATCCCGGGTTGCCGGTACCGGCACCGGGCGATACCACACCGCACCCGCTGGACGCATCAGCGCGTCAAGCAAACGTGAGTCGCCGGTCAGCCGGATCACTTCCTCAAGCTCATCAGGGTTCAGCCAGCGGCGTTCTTCATCGAGTTTGAGTTTCTTCTGGAGGGTGTCGTTGTCCAACACCATGTCAAAGGCAAGGGCGGTAATTCCGCCCTTGTAGTCACGACCAGCGCGATAAATCGCCTGGCGCAAAGGAAGAACCGGACCAGCGTCCGGCAAAAGATCTGTGCGACTCATAACCGTAAATCCCCCATTTACGGTGTAGCCATAAGACGGGGCAATCCCTATCCTACAACCACGACCGATGTACATGTGCTGTGTGTCGTCGTAGCTGGGCTGGGGGATCTTTGGTGAGAGGCCCCAGCCCGGCACCTTTTAAGCAGCTTTGGAACCGCGAAGGTAAGCCCAGTCAATGTCTGCACGAAGTTGCTCGCAAGTGACTGATCCAGCCGACTCTCGCTCAATGCCCACCGCCAAAGCAGCGCCGGCTCGGCGGTTACTGTAAGCGACCTGCTTCAACTGGCCTACTGACGTACCGCAACGGCCCGCGAATGCATCCAGCGCGGCCTTATCAAGACTCTTCAAATACTCGTGCAAGGTCATATGCACCTCCTTCTGAATGCCGAGATTAGCAACTGCTAATGCTTTCAGCAATAGCAAAGTGTAATTTACTGTTTGCTAACGGAAAGCGATGATTGGGGAATGGATATAAAGAAGATGCGAATTCAGGTGCTGCGCGACTTGATGGGCGAAAAAACCCAGAAAGAGTTTGCCGACCTATACAACCTAGATGCCTCATACCTGTCGCAATTGCTCAACGGGCATAGATCGCTTGGCGAAAAAGCGGCTGCGAATCTTGAAGCGAAAATTGGCCTTGCTGAAGGCACGCTAACGGTGCCCTCCGTCTCGATGCGCTCTACCACATCCGGAGCGCCGCAAAAGCCAGAGAATGAAATCGTCCAAAGCAATGCCGAGTATCTCGGCCCCATTGATGTTTGGGACGACGATACCCCCTTGGATGATGACGAGGTCTACGTGCCGTTTCTTAAGGAAGTTGAATTGTCTGCTGGGAGCGGCAGAACCGCTGTACATCAGTCGCACAAGCAAAAACTTCGATTCGGCAAAATGACCCTGAGGCGACAAAACGTCCAAGCAAATGAAGCAGTTTGCGTCACTGTTAACGGCAACAGCATGGAGCCTGTTCTCCCTCACGGCAGCACCGTAGGAGTTGATCAGGGGTGCACAGCCATTACTGACGGTAAAATGTACGCGCTGAATCATGGCGGGCAGTTGCGAGTTAAAACTCTGTACCGGTTACCTGGTGGAGGCATCAGGATGCGCAGCTATAACCGGGAAGAACATCCCGACGAAGAGTACAGCGCGACCGAGTTGCTCAAAAACGAGATCATTGTGATCGGGAAAGTCTTCTGGTATTCCGTATTGCTGTAACCGCCCCGAGCAACAAAGAACCCGCCATGTGCGGGTTTTTTTTCGCCAATGAAAATTAAATTAGCATCTGCTATTGCATGTTTATTTAGCTATTGCTAATTTTGGTCTCGTATCTACCTCTCACCAAAGAGTACGAGCCATGCAAACCACACAGCACATCAACACCCGCTGCCCTGTTTATCTACACCCGGCAGCAGCGACCAGCCGCGCAGCCGTAATCGCCATTCAGCAAACGACTGGCCTGCTCGTCATCACCAATGTACGCAGCAAGGCTGCAGCACAGCTCATCGCTAGCACCGACACTTCCCCATGGGGAGGTGACGCAGCATGAAGCAACTATTGATCGGGCTCGCCGGCCGCGCACGCACCGGCAAATCCACTGCCGCCAATCACCTGGCCAACGTTCACGGCTTCCAGACCTACGCATTCGCAGACCCGCTCCGCGAAGGTCTGATGAACATCTTCAACCTGAGTCCGTGCGACTTTGACGACGATCGCAAAGAGCAGCCCATCGGCTGGCTCGGTCGCTCAGCTCGCGAGCTGATGCAGTCCATGGGCACCGAATGGGGCCGCAACATGGTCCACCCAGAGCTATGGCTGCTACTGGCCGAACAGAACCTCGAATTCCTAGGCCAAGCGCACGACACCGCGACCGGTTTCGTCATCAGTGATCTGCGTTTTGAGAACGAAGCCGACTTTGTCCGCAAGCGTGGCGGCATCGTGATCCACGTCCTTCGACCTGACGCGACAGAGGTCAATCCACACGTCAGCGAAACGGGCATCGGCATTCAGGACAACGACCTAGTGCTGCACAACGAAGGCGCGCTCGCCGACCTTTTTGGACAGCTCGACGAGTTCTTCGGCGCTCTGACGGCCCGCCCTGACAACGCCGCAGCCTGAGGACCGCGCCATGAATCGCACCCTGGACGAAACGGCAGCCGTACTCGGCCTCAAGCCCCGCGCCTTCCGCACCAGGTTGCGGGAGCTGGGAATCCTCACCAACAACGGCGAGCTCGCCTGCAAACACCGCGATCGCGGTTACCTGTTCTCCGACCCACGCAGTACCTGGGTCCCTGCCATCAAGCAGCACCGCCACTACGCGGTGGTGATGGTGAAAGAAGCAGGCGTTGAGTGGGTCGCCAAGAAACTGAACATCACCATTACGCACAAGGACGCCGCAGCATGAGCCAGAACGCCATTACCCAAGCCATCGGCGCACTGAAGCTGGTTCCGATGTTTCTCAACCATCCGACCGTCATCAGCCGCGCCACACTAATAGGCGCGTCAGCCGAAGCGGTACAGCTTTTGGAGTCGCTGCCACCAGTCAGCGCTGAGCTGGCTGAGGTATTTCGCTGTGTCGACGCAATCATTGGCGAGGGGCAAATCGCTTACGTCACGCCGACTAAATCGCCGGAGTACCCCTACGGCGCCGTCGTCGCCGACCAACGCGGCAACATCTGCGCAGCAGCAATGGGCAAAAGCAAAGAAGGCCTCGCCGAACTGATCCGCCTCAAGTTGCTGCCCCCATCGGAGGGGTTCGGGGAGGACGCGGCATGAGCAACACCCTCGACCAACTTCGGCGCCAGTTCGCGACACCGTGCCCGACACTCGCAGCCGTTCGCGAGCACTACTTCTCGCACATCCGCACCGATCGCTACCTGCTGGCCGAGATCAAAGCCGGCCGAATTGCGCTGGTTGTGAATCGGCTACACGGGTCCGCTCGCGCGCAGCGGGTGGTGTACCTGCACGACCTGGCTGACTTTCTCGACGCGCAAGCAGCGAAGCAAGCAGCCTGATTCACGGTGGTCCCTGCCGTCCAGGGGCAAACAACTCGTACTCAAGAAGGCACAGCACATGAAAGCCACGGACACGAACGACTTCTTTAACTCGCTCAATGCAGGCGTCTTCGCCCAGCAAATTGGCCAAGCCCTTTCAAACGTCGCCGCCGGGGTCATCGACTATGGCAAAGCGGGCGAAGTGAAAATCACGCTGAAGATGAAGCAGATCGGCCAGAGCAATCAGGTCGCAATCAGCCATACCCTGGACTTCGCCCAGCCCACCAAACGCGGCAAGTTGCGTGAAGACTCAACACTGGACACTCCGCTGTACCTCACTCCTCAAGGGCTGACCCTGTTCCAGAACGACCCGACTTCGCAGCTCTTCAAGAGCGAAGACACCCCAGTAGTCCCTCGCTAAAAGCATCACCAAGACGCCGCACCAAAGTCCTCTCACCAAAAAGGAAGCATCAATGCCACTCGCTAAAGACACACTCGAACTGATCGTCGCCCAAGCACACGCCGCCAGCGCCCTTCCCGCAACGCTCATTCCTGTAACCGCGCTGCCGGACAACGTTCAAATCCATAACCTTGAAAAGTACCAGGCGCTGCGCTCCCGTTTCCGCGGTGCGCTGCACACCAGTAGCTTGCGCGACTTTGCTGAGTACACGATCTCGCGCACCGGCCCTACCGCCAAAGGTTTCGTCGATCAGGACGACATGAGCTGCAAGATCTTTTTCAACCTCGGCGATGACACTGCTCCGGGTCATGCGGATGACGTGGCAACACTGAAGCTCAAGCCGACCGCAGCCTACAAAGCACTCCAGCAAATCGCCGGTAAGAAACTCAGCCAGCGCGACCTGGCAGAGTGGATCGAAGACTGGCACCTCAGCCTTGTCGCAAGCAAGGAAGGTGGTGGCACCATGCCCATCAGTGCAGCCATCGCCAGCGTGCGCAACATCACCATCGAAGCCCGCAGCTCGGCCACCAGCAGCGAACACAACTTCGGCGCCTCCCGCAGCGCAATGGATAGCATCGAAGCCGCCAGCGCCGAGAGCCGTATCGAAGCGCTGTTCTTTGAACTGGTCCCGTACGAAGGTCTGGGTCTCCGTGTGTTCACCCTGAAGCTCAGCATCATGACCGGCGATGACAAACCAACCCTCAAACTCCGCTGGGCAGGCGAAGAACAGCAGGTAGAAGAAATCGCCCAGGAATTCAAAACGACACTCGCCAAAGAAGTAGGCGGCGCCGCAACCCTGACCCTGGGCACCTTCAACGCATAACCAATCAACTCACGAAGCAACGTCCCGCCGCCGGCCTCTCACCAAGCATCCTGGCGGTGGGCTCTACCGAGGTACACAGCACATGACAGCAATTCAGATTTGCGTATTGGTTAGCCTCATCATCGCGGCCAGCCTCATCTATTGGACCGGCTATAGAGGTGGCCTGTTTGATGGCCGCATCGAAGGAATCGACGAAGGCGTCAGCAATCAGCGCGCCGACAGCGCCAAAATCATCCGCGAACTTGAAGCTTCCCTGCAGTTCGTTCGAGCCGATCACCAGCGGCTTGCACAGCATTGCAAAAAGCTCAGGGACAGTACCGTTCTTTGCGAAGAGCACCATCTAATTCTGCTGGAGATCGCCGAACAACTGCGTATCGCAGCTGAGACCTTCAGTGCGTTTAAAACCGGCAAGAAACTGGAACGGGACTCACGGCTACTGCGCGAGAAAGCATTAGCCATGGCGGACCTCCTGAAGCCGTCTGCGCCCGAGGTTGCCGCATGATTGCACTTCGCCGAACTGTCCGAATTCGCCGTGGGCAAATGTCGCCCCTCGACCTGAGCACGATCTGCGACAAGTGCAACAAGTCGCGAGCACACGGCAACCACAAAAAATGCAGCAAGCAGCGTCAGGCCGAAGGCATCGCAAGGCGCGCAGGGGAGCAACCACAATGAGCGCAGCAGAGAAACTCGACTTCCACATCACACCCGGCGCCTGGTTCCGCCAAGACCTGCTGTACCCGGTTTTCGGCCTGAGTACCGAAGCTGTTCGCAAATACCGCACCCGGGGGCTTTGGCTTGAAGGCAAGCACTGGCGCTATGACCCGGCCAACGTAATCGTCTACAACCGCGTAGCCATTGAACGCTGGATGGAAGGGAAACCATGATCGACAAGATGCCGACAGGCGTTGAGATGAACGGCAAGCAGCTGCGCATCTGGTTCATCTTCAACGGCCAACGGTGCCGGGAGCCTCTTGAAGGGATCTCGAAAGTAAATAAGGCTGCGATCGCCTATGCCGACAATAAGCGCCGCACCATCCTCGCCGAAATCAAAGAGGGCCGCTTCGATTACGCGGCTCACTTTCCAAATTCACCCCGTGCCGCCATGTTCACAGGGACCGGCGGTCCGTCACTCAAGCGCACCGTGAAGGAAGGTATAGACCGATGGTTGGAGGTTCAGCGCGCACTCAAAGCGTCGAGCACCGTGGTCAACTACGTGAGCAAGTCTGTGCACGTCGACAACAAGTTCGGCAAACGGCGGATCGTCGACATCAGCAAAAGCGATATTGAGCTGTTTCAGGCGCAACTGCTCAAGCAAGGCTTGGCCCCGAAGACGGTGAACGACATCTTCACCATCGTCCGAGGCGTCTGGGCTGACGCCTTCGGCGACGGCATCCTGAAAGCCAACCCACTCGACAGGATCAGCAACGTCGGATCGGACGTCGACCTGGAGCATGCCGATCCGTTCAGTCGCACCGAGATCGAGTTGATCGGCAAAGCGGATCCCGATCGGCGACCTGACACCCGGATGATTGAGTTCAACTGCTGGGCAGGACTGTCGCTATCCGAGCTCATCGCGCTTGCTGTAGAGGATATCGACCTTGAGGCTGGACTAGTGCACGTACGACGAGCACTGGTTATCGGCGAATTCAAGGTCCCCAAAGAACGCTCCAGGGTGAGAGTCGTCGAGCTGATAGACCCCGCCCTCGAACTGATGCGGGAGATTGTTGGCGCCGCTAAGGAAGCAATAGCCGAAGAGATCACGGTTATCCAGCGCGACAACATCACGTCCAAGAAGATGAACGTCAGGTTCCTATTCCGCAGCTCCACCAGTGGCTTGCTCTGGAGCGGCAAGACGTTGAGCAACTGGTTTACCGCCCATCTGAAAAAGGCAGAGGTTCGCCACCGCGGGGCGAATCAGTGTCGTCATACCTTCGCCAGCCAGATGCTGTCGAGCTATGTCCCGGTCGAATGGGTCGCCCGGCAACTCGGTCATGCCGATACAACGATGGTAAGAAAGCATTACGGGAGATGGATACCGAAGGACACCAAGAGCATGGCGGGTATCGTGTCGAAGATGTTGGGGTTTCGCCAAGACTGATACTTGGGGAGTATGCCTCCCCAAGTAAATAAGTCGGTATTAACGGTTGTCGGGATGAACAGCCTCGCTCACAACCTGAATAATTTCGGCAGCGCTCATCTCGCGCATGATCAACGTTTCACGAATCGGCTCGAATGTAGCGTACATGCGGGTGTAAGCACCAACCATTGGGCAGTGAGAGTTTTTATTCGCGACATCTTTGAAACGAGTATAACGATCCAGGCGATTAACCATTGTCTCAGCAATCCCCCTATACCTACCTTCATTGTTGCCGTCGTATCCCGAGAAGGTTAACCACGCAGCAACGTGATCACTTGACGCATCAACCTTCGCCTTACCATCCGGGGACAACGCTTCATATCCTCTTTCAAGAAAAGAGAACATATCAAAAACATTTCCTACGAAAATGACCTCTGGCGGCGTGTCAATTTCAGGGAATGTATTTGAGTAGGCCCATCCCAAGACCCACATATCATCATCATCGACAGCCTGGGTTACCAGGTCTAGATCGAACCGGCTTTCAACTGCCAGCTTTTTATGAAGATCGCAAAGCATTGCGATGGTCAGTTTTTCGATTACGGTTGGCATTTCCTTTCTCCAGATTTCAGTCCAGTGAACAACGCCCAGATCCGGCACAGTCGTACCAGGCCGCCATCATGCTAGATGAAACCCAGAAAGAAACAATCGACAACAGGGAGAAATCGGGCGGCATACAGCGGCGTCCACCGGCCCTAATGCCAGATTAAATGCCCTAAATATGCCCTAACTAAAACGTTAGAAACGAAAAAGCCCCTGTAATCATCAATGATTACAGGGGCTTAGACGTATTCAATAATGGCGGAGAGATAGGGATTCGAACCCTAGGTACCGGTGAAGGTACAACGGATTTCGAATCCGTCCCATTCGGCCACTCTGGCATCTCTCCAACGGCGCGCATCATAACAACACTTTCGCCGGAAGCGAACCCCCTAAGCGAAATATTTCTGTGCTTTCAGATGCTTGCGTCGGTTAAAGCGGTACGCCCAGACGATTGGCGACTTCTTCGTAGGCTTCGATGACGTCACCGAGGCCCTGACGGAAGCGGTCCTTGTCCATTTTCTTGCCGGTCGCCTTGTCCCACAGACGGCAGCCGTCCGGGCTGAATTCGTCGCCCAGCACGATGGAGCCATCGTGGAACACGCCGAATTCCAGTTTGAAGTCGACCAGCAGCAGGCCGGCGTCGTCGAACAGTTTGCTCAGGACTTCGTTGACCTTGAGCGACAGCTCTTTCATGCGAACCAGCTGTTCGGCGGTCCCCCAACCGAAAGCCACGACGTGGGATTCGTTGATGAACGGGTCGCCCTTGGCATCGTCCTTCAGGAACAGCTCGAAGGTGTAAGGGTTGAGCTTCATGCCCTCTTCGACACCCAGACGCTTGACCAGGCTGCCAGCGGCGTAGTTACGCACGACGCACTCGACCGGGATCATGTCGAGCTTCTTCACCAGGCATTCGTTGTCGCCCAGCAGCTTGTCGAATTGGGTCGGCACGCCAGCAGCTTCAAGCTTCTGCATGATGAAGGCGTTGAACTTGTTGTTCACCATGCCTTTGCGGTCGAGCTGTTCGATGCGCTTGCCGTCGAACGCCGAGGTGTCGTTGCGAAACAGCAGGATCAGACGGTTAGCGTCGTCGGTCTTGTAAACCGATTTGGCTTTGCCGCGGTAGAGTTCTTCACGTTTTTCCATGATGGGCTCCGCTTGCTAAGTAGATGGGCTAGGCGATGTGTCGCCAGTCGAGCCCTGAATCTTGATCGGCCAGTTGCAGCCAGTCCGGGTCGCACCCGAGGGTGTCGACAAAACATTGCCGGGCCAGCTGCGGCAGGTTGTTCTTGCTGCTCAGATGGGCCAGGACCAGGTGTTGCAGGTCTTTCCAGCCCAGCTCGGCCACCAGGAATGCCGCCTGGTGGTTATTCAAATGTCCCAATTCACCGCCTACCCGTTGCTTGAGAAAGTACGGGTAATGACCACGAGCCAGCATGTCACGGCAGTGATTGGACTCGATCATCAACGCATCGAGGTTCCGATAGCCGTCCAGCACCCTGTCGCAATACGACCCCAGGTCGGTCAACAGGCCGAAGCGCCGCTCACCGTCACTGAAGACATATTGCGTCGGTTCTTGTGCATCGTGGGCCACGGCAATGACACCGATGCTCAAGTCGCCGATTTGCAGCTGTTCGCCGCCAGCCAGAAAGCCTGCGGGTTCAATCGGTTTGCGCATCCCGCGCAACGTCCCGCGACTGAGGTAGACAGGCAGATTGTAGCGCCGAGACAGCAAACCCACGCCATGCACGTGGTCGGCATGTTCGTGGGTCACGAGTATCGCACTCAGCTGCGCAGGGTTCACACCCAGGCGCAGCAGGCGTTTTTCGGTTTCCCGCAGGGAAAAACCACAATCCACCAATACATACGTATCAGCGCTGGCTATCAGCGTGCCGTTCCCTTGACTACCGCTGCCGAGAACGGCAAAACGCATAGGATCAGCCCAGGTTGTCCTGAATCTTGCTCAACACTTTACGCGCTACATCTGGCGGCGCCACGGTGTTGATGTTTTTCTCGACGGTGACCTGGACGTTCTCGCCAACCTTGCTCAGGCGAACCTGATAACGCTCGGCGCGGGCATCCAGCTCTTCCTTGCTCGGCGCACTGCCGAACAGGCTGCTGAAGAAGCCTGGCTTGTCGTCTTTCTTCTCGGCTTTTTCGGCCAGGTTGATGTAGTACAGGCCCAGGCTGCGGTTGATGTCTTCAACACGCCATTCGCCTTGTTCCAGCGCACGACCGACGCTCGACCAGGCACGATCCAGGTCGGTACCGACGTTGAGCACAGGGTTGCCGCTGCCGTCTTCACTCAGGCTGACACGGCTAGGCGCGTCGAAATCACGTGAAGCCAACATGGAAACCGAACCGCCCTTCTCCGAGATACGGCTCATGCTCGAGAGCATATCGTCGACCAGTGCCGCGTCCAGGCCAGTGTTGACCGAACGGTTGGTGAAGGCCACGTCAGCGGTGCTGCCGGCAGGACGCTCGGCGCTGACCACATAGACTTCACTGGTGTTGCGCTGCACACCCGGCTCGATGCGCACCCGCACGCGGGTTTCGCTGTCCGTGCTGACGCCGGCCGCGCTCAGGCGTTTGCCCATGGCGGCGGACAGTTCGTCGGAATGCTGCCAGGTCGTTGAGAATTCGCCGGTTTGCGGACGCTGTTCATCCAGACGGAAGCCATTGTCCTGGAAGAACTGAACGGCCACAGGCCAGACTTCGGCCGGCGGGTTCTGAGCCAGGATGGAGCTGGAGCCGCCGCTCTTCTGCAGGGAGTAGGCACTGGCGTCGGCACCCGCCGTCAGCGGCTGAGGACGAGGAACAACGTATTCGCCCTTGGCGGTGTCATCGGCCACGTTGCGCGGGATCGGCAACAGCGGATCCAGACGCTTGGCGGTACGGACATCCTGCGGTATTTGCATCGGTGCAGTCTGTTGCGCTTCCAGGTAATCGCTACCACGGTCACGGAAATAACCTTCCGGGCCCCAGATCCATCCACAGCCACTGGTGCTGGAGATAATCAAGGCAAGTGCGGAAAGTCCGGCCATTCGCTTCATGCGTTGTACTTCCTCAATTAAACCAGGACGCCGCACTGGCGCAGGGCCTTGCGCAGCGTTTCGTGACAAGGTGCGCTCAGCCAGGTCAACGGCAGGCGAATGCCTTCGTGCATCAGGCCCATTTCAACCAAAGCCCACTTCACCGGAATCGGGTTGGCTTCGATGAACAGGTCCTTGTGCAGCGGCATCAGTTTTTCGTTGATTGCCCGGGCAGTCTCGGCATCCCCCTTGAGGGCGGCCTCGCACAGATCGGCCATTTCACGCGGAGCGACGTTGGCAGTGACGGAGATGTTGCCCTTGCCGCCCATCAGGATCAGCTCGACCGCGGTCGGATCATCGCCGGAAAGGACGATGAAGTCCTTGTTCACGCCGTCGAGGATGGCCTTGGCGCGCTTGAGGTCGCCGGTCGCTTCCTTGATACCGATGATGTTCGGCACGGTGGACAGGCGGATCACGGTTTCGGCCTGCATGTCGCAGGAGGTGCGGCCGGGAACGTTATAGAGAATCTGCGGAATGTCGACCGATTCGGCGATGTGCTTGAAGTGCAGGTACAGGCCTTCCTGGGTCGGCTTGTTGTAGTACGGCACTACCAGCAGGCAGGCATCGGCGCCGGCTTCCTTGGCGTTACGGGTCAATTCGACAGCTTCGCGGGTCGAATTGGCGCCGGTGCCGGCGATCACCGGAATGCGGCCATTGACCTGTTTGACCACAGCGCGGATGACTGCGATGTGCTCGTTGACGTCGAGGGTTGCCGATTCGCCGGTGGTGCCGACGGCGACAATGGCATGGGTGCCGTTTTCAAGGTGGAAGTCCACGAGTTTGCTGAGGCTGTCCCAGTCAAGACGCCCCTGTGCATCCATGGGTGTGACCAGTGCCACCATACTGCCCGCAATCATGAAACCGCTCCTGCCGGAAAAAGAGAGCCGTAATGGTACTGGCGCCAAGATGCTTGCACAAGCGAAGTACTGTGCTGCCGCCATTCCCCTTGGCGCCGGTTTTCGCTACCCTTCAGACTTTGATCGGTACAGACAAGCTCGTCCGTCGGGTTTCAGCCTCCATTTTCGGCATCACAAGCCCTGATCCAGCGTTGCCACGCCTCGCTCCCGCCCTGCCGGAGCATGTCGCAACCTGTCACTTGGGGCTTTCTGAGTTCGCATCCGCAGGCTCGCTCCCGGTAAATCAGCCCTTTGACGTATCGACCGCTCATCGCTTTAGGAATGCTGCATGTCCACCCCCACAGTTCGCGAACAATTCCTTGTTATCAGTGCCCTCGGCGCCAACCCCATGGAGCTGACCAACGTCCTGTGCCGCGCCAGCCATGAAAACCGCTGCGCCGTTGTCACCTCTCGCCTGACCCGCCATGGCGAATGCAGTGCGCTGGTACTGGAAATCTCCGGTAGCTGGGATGCCCTGGCACGCCTGGAAGGCAGCCTGCCAGTGTTGGCCAAGCGGCATGCGTTCACGGTCAACGTGGTGCGTAGCGCGGCCCTGGAAAATCGCCCCCAGGCCCTGCCGTACGTCGCCTATGTCAGCTCGGCCTACCGCTCGGACATCATCAACGAGCTGTGCCAGTTCTTCATGGACCACAATGTCGAGCTGGAAAACCTGACCTGCGACACCTACCAGGCTCCGCAGACCGGCGGCACCATGCTCAACGCCACGTTTACCGTGACCTTGCCGGCCGGCGTGCAAATCAGCTGGCTGCGCGATCAGTTCCTGGATTTTGCCGACGCGCTGAACCTCGATGCCCTGATCGAACCCTGGCGCCCACAGAACCCAATGTAAGGAAGCTTTCATGGCCGTTGCCATCGACCAACCGGTTGCCGATTTCCAAGCCCCCGCCACCAGCGGGCACACCGTCAGCCTCGCTGGCCTGAAAGGCAAGCAGGTGGTGATCTACTTCTACCCCAAGGACAGCACGCCGGGTTGCACGACCGAGGGGCAAGGCTTTCGTGATCAGTATGCAGCGTTCAAGGCCGCCAATACCGAAGTGTTCGGTGTGTCTCGCGACAGCCTGAAATCCCACGAGAACTTCAAATGCAAGCAGGAATTCCCCTTTGAGCTGATCAGCGACAAGGACGAAGCCATCTGCCAGCTGTTCGACGTGATCAAGCTGAAAAAGCTCTACGGCAAGGAATACATGGGCGTGGATCGCAGCACCTTCCTGATCGACGCCAAAGGCGTGTTGCGTCAGGAATGGCGCGGCGTGAAGGTGCCGGGGCATGTTGATGCGGTGCTGGCTGCCGCTCAAGACCTGAATAAAGCCTGACCTTTAAAAGATCGAAGCCTGCGGCAGCTCCTACAGGATTACGCATTTCTCTGTAGGAGCTGCCGCAGGCTGCGATCTTTTTACAATCTAAAGCAATGGCGCCACCTCCGGCTCCTTGCGCGGCCAGGCATCCAGCACTGCCTTGAACAGCGTCGCCAGGGGAATTGCAAAGAATACCCCCCAGAAGCCCCACAACCCGCCAAACAGCAGCACTGCGCAGATGATCGCCACCGGGTGCAGGTTGACCGCCTCCGAGAACAGCAATGGCACCAGCACGTTGCCGTCCAGCGTCTGAATGATCCCGTAGACCGCCATCAAGTATATGAACTGATCGCTCCAGCCCCACTGGAACAGCGCAATCAGAAACACGGGCACGGTCACCACCACGGCGCCGACGTAAGGCACCACCACCGAAATCCCCACCAGCAGTGCCAGCAGCGCCGCGTAGTTGAGCTCAAGAACAACGAAGGCGATGTAGGTCACGCCACCGCAAATGAAGATTTCGATGACCTTGCCGCGAATGTAATTGGCGATCTGCCGGTTCATTTCATGGGCGACCCGGGTGATCAACGCCCGTTCACGGGGCAGGTAACCGCGCACCCATTGGCCGATCATGGCCCGATCCTTGAGGAAGAAAAACACCAGGATCGGCACCAGCACCAGATAGATCATGATGTTCACCAGCAATGGCAGGCTCGATAGCGAGAACGTAAGCGCCCACTGACCAAACTTGCCGATTTCGCCCCGCGCCACTTCGATGGCCCGCAGCACTTGCTCATCGGATACCAGATGCGGATAGCGTTCGGGCAGCAGCAGCAACAGCGACTGCCACTTGGCAAGCATGCCGGGCAACTCGTTGAACAACGTGATCAGTTGGTGCCAGAGCAACGGCACGACCACCACGATGAATACCAGCAACAACCCCATGAATAACGCAAAGACCAGCCCCACCGCGACCCAACCCGGCACCCGCAGGCGCTCGAGGGTCACCACCAGCCCCTGCATCAGATACGCCAGCACCATGCCCGCGAGCACCGGCGCCAGCATACCGCCCAGGGTCAGCACGACGGTGAACGCCAGAAACAGCAGGACAGCCAGCACCACCGCTTCTTCATCGGAAAAATAGCGCTGAATCCAGTCGCGTAACACTTTGAACATCAATAATCCTTAGGAGCAAACGCAGCCGATTTCAGGCTTTTTTCAACCAGTAGCGGTAAACACCCGCGTCATCTTCTTCACGAAGCAGGGTATGACCGGCCAATCGCGCAAAGGTGCGAAAGTCGCGCTGCGAACCTGCATCGGTGGCGATGACCTTGAGCACCGCACCACTGGCCAGCCGGTTGAGCTCCATCTTGGCCTTGAGCAACGGCAACGGGCAATTCAGGCCACTGGCGTCCAGTTCAACGTCATGCTCTACAGCGTCGGTCATTGCATCACTCCGGGTCAGGTGGTTGAGTTGCCTAGAATATCTGGTCGCAACGCCGGTGTCCGGCTACAGTAAGATCTTTGTCGACTAAGGCTTTGTGCATGACATTTTTGCGCCCTACCCTGCTGACGCTCGCTTGCCTGCTCGCCTCACCGGGCTTCGCCGACGACCTGCCGTCACTCGGCGACGCCAGTTCTGCCATTGTCTCACCGCAACAGGAATACCAGCTCGGCCGCGCCTGGCTGGCCATGTTGCGCAGTCAGGTTTCACAGCTCAACGATCCGCAACTCAAGAATTACGTGGAATCCAGCGTCTACCAACTGTTGGAGACCAGCCAGGTCACTGACCGGCGCCTGGAGTTCATCCTGATCAACAGCCCGCAGCTCAACGCCTTTGCCGCGCCGGGCGGGATCGTCGGGGTGAACGGTGGCTTGTTCCTCTACGCCCAGACCGAAGGCGAATACGCTTCGGTACTGGCGCACGAACTGGCTCACTTGTCGCAACGCCACTTTGCCCGGGGCGTCGAAGCGCAGCAACGCATGCAAGTACCCATGATGGCTGCATTGCTGGCGGGTATCGTGGTGGCAGCCGCAGGTGGCGGTAACGCCGGGATTGCAGCCATTGCCGGCACACAGGCCGCAGCCATCCAGGAACAGCGGCGATTCTCCCGGCAGAACGAGCAGGAAGCCGACCGTATCGGCATCCTCAATCTGGAAAAGGCCGGTTACGATCCCCGCTCGATGCCCAGTATGTTCGAGCGCCTGGGGCGTCAGTACCGCTACGATGCCAAGCCACCGGAATTTCTGCTGACTCACCCGGTCACCGAATCGCGTATCGCCGACACCCGCAACCGCGCCGAACAGTTTCCAAAGGGAGGTATCGAAGACAGCATGCGCTATCAACTGATCCGCGCACGCGTCCAACTGATCTATGAAGAAACCCCGGGGCTCGGTGCCAAGCGCTTCCGCGCCCAGCTCGACGAGAACCCGAAAAACGACGTAGCACGCTACGGCTTGGCGATCGCCCAGATCAAGGGCGGCCAACTGAACGAAGCACGGGAAAACCTCAAGCAGTTGCTGGCCAAGTCACCCAACGAAATCATCTACAACCTGGCTCAGGTCGATCTGGATATCACCAACAATCGCCTGGCGGATGCCCAGTCCCGGGTTGACCGGTTGATGGGCCAATACTCTGGCAACTACCCGCTGAACCAAGTGCGAGTCGACCTGCTGCTCAAGCAGAACCGTACTGCCGATGCGGAGAAAGCCCTCGAAGGCCTGCTCAAGTCCCGTCCGGATGATCCGGACGTGTGGTATCAGGTTGCCGAGACGCGCGGCCTGTCGGGCAATATCATCGGCCTGCATCAGGCTCGTGCCGAGTATTTTGCGCTGGTCGGGGACTACAAACAGGCCATTCAGCAACTGGACTTCGCCAAACGCAAGGCCGGCACGAACTTCCCGCTGTCTTCGCGGATCGACGCACGGCAACGTGAGCTGATGGAACAAGAGCGCATGATCAAGGACATGATGGGCTGACGCCCTCGGAGACAAAAAGTCCGGACACAAAAAAACCGCCTCTTTCGAGGCGGTTTTTTATTCAACCAACAACCGGGTTATTCCGCCAGTTTGAAGGTGATGAAGCTCGCTCGCCCCTGACGCAGTACCCGCATCGACACCGAGCGGTTCTTTGGCAGCGCCTTGGCGATGTCCGCGAACTCCTTGGTGGAACCGATGGCCTGGTTGTTCAGGTGGGTGATCACATCACCCGGCTGCAAGCCGATCAGAGCGGCAGGACCGTCCTGCACTTCCTTGATCACCACACCACCTTTGAGGTCGTAGGTTTTCTTCTGGTCGTCAGTCAGCTCGACCACGGAAACACCGAGGCGATTGCTGCTGCGCTCGATGCTGGATTTTGGCTCGGCGCCCATCTCCTTGCCTTCTTCCGGAATTGCACCGACGGTCAGCTCGACATTCTTGCGCTTGCCGTCACGAATCACTTCCAGATTGGCTTTTGCACCAGCCTTCAATGCGCCAACGAGGTGCGGCAGGTCGGCCGACATAACGATTGGCTGACCGTTCATGCTCAGGATCACGTCGCCGACTTGCAGACCACCCTTGGCAGCCGGGCCATCATCCTGGATCTGAGCAACCAACGCACCCGCCGGCTTCTCCAGACCGAACGACTCGGCCAGGTCCTTGCTCACTTCCTGAATCACGACACCCAGCCAGCCACGGCTGACCTTGCCACCGGATTTCAGCTGATTGGAAACATCCATGGCCACGTCGATCGGGATTGCAAACGACACACCCATGAAGCCACCGGAGCGGGTGTAGATCTGCGAGTTGATCCCGACCACCTCACCGTTCAGGTTGAACAGCGGGCCGCCCGAGTTACCCGGGTTGATCGGTACGTCGGTCTGGATGAACGGTACATAGTTTTCGTTCGGCAGACTGCGACCGACGGCACTGACGATGCCCTGGGTCACCGTGTGGTCAAAGCCGAATGGCGAACCAATCGCGACAACCCATTGGCCAGCCTTCAGGTCCTGGGATTTACCGAGCTTGAGCACTGGCAGATCCTTGCCTTCGATTTTCAGCAGCGCCACGTCGGAACGTGGATCAGTACCGATCAACTTGGCTTTCATTTCGCTGCGATCAGCCAGGCGGACGAGGATTTCGTCAGCATCGGCGATCACGTGGTTGTTGGTCAGGATATAACCATCAGTAGAGATGATGAAACCCGAGCCCAGGGACGTTGCCTCGCGCTGTCGGTCGCGAGGTGAGCGCGATTGTGGCGGCATGCCCCGTTCGAAGAATTCGCGCAACATTGGCGGCAAGCCTTCGAGGTCGGGCATTTGTTGGCTGACTTTGCGATCCGGCAGCTTTTGCGTGGTACTGATGTTCACGACTGCAGGCGAGGCCTGTTCGACCAATTGCGTAAAGTCAGGCAACTCGACCGCTTGGGCGGTGACCGCCTGACCGAGCACCAGCACAGTGGCAATAATGGAAAGGTAAGACTTCAAGCGTGGTATCGACATACGGCTCCCGTTACGACGAGCAGGGTTAAGCGATATGGAGCAAGGAACACCGGGAACAATACGCCGGTATTTTTGTTCCGGGAACAACAAACAAGGCCAGAGCCGAGGGGCTCTGACCTATAAGAAATTTACGGGTTTTTTGCAAATTGAAATGCTCACGAAACATTTCGAATTCAGCTCACTGCTTGGTTGCAGCGGCGTCGGTGCGCATCGAAAGCGCTATCCGTTCAGCAGTACCGACCGGTATCTCGCCGACGACGGTCACCATCATGTCGCCCTGTGCCGTGGCCAGGCGCCGGGAAACGGCAACGGTGGGCCCCAACTGAGTGCGGGTGTCAGTGACTGTTGCGCCATTCAACGGCTCGAGGAATACCGAAAAGCGCGTCAGACCGTCGTCATACATCAGGCTATTGACCTGGGTTTTGGTCTCCGGATCCTTGCGAGCGGTGCTGCTGGTCAACTCGAAGCCGGGCGGCAACCAGTCGGAACGCCAGACCTGGGCAGACTTGACGGCAGAAGCCTTGTCACTTTCGAGATTGACTGGCTTGCAATCATTACTGGCCTGCAGGTCTTTTTCGGAAGGAACGTCAGCGGTATCCAGTTGTGTGAACTGGAAGCGCTCCAACAACCGCCCCTTGTCGTCCAATAGCAAAGACTTCAGAGGCAGGCCGGTTTCTTTATCCAGATGCAGTTCAAAACCGTAGCGGTGTTGATCACGGGGTGTCAGCGATACGATCACCGCCGAACGCCCGGCGACACGCGACTTGCCGATGACGGCGAGGTCATACCAGTTCTTGAGCTTCTGAGGATCGAGTGCACGGGCAGCGGAGTTGGGTGAGTCCCCAAGCCCTGCTATCAGTGTGCCGCTGACGCATTGAGTTTGCCCATCAATGCGAACGACTTCCTGAGCGGAACCGTCGAGCTGGATCAATCGCTCGCGGACCTTTCCATCCTGGACGCGGTGCCAGATGTTATGGGTAGAAAAACTACCGTTACGCTCGTAGACGAAAGTACCCTGAAAGCTTTGCTGTTGCTCTGCCTGACCCAGGCGGCTCAACCAGTCCTGGGCATCATCGGCTTGGGCTGGAACAATGAACCAGCCGCTGAACAGAAGCGAAAGTAGAGGTATGGCGCGCATGATCCTCCTTAACGGTTTTCCAGACTTGCGGCACGAGCGTAAGGCAGAGCGCTCTCAGTGCCTTTCAGTGCAGCCTGTTGTGCATGTTGGCGCAAGTAACCTGGCAGACGCTGGTCGTGCCAGCCTGGCTGACCTTGCAAAACGCCATTGGCCATTGGGCCGGTAGCTTGCGAACTCTCATTGTAGCCTGCCAGAACAGCAGGGCCTTTTACTTGAGGAACGGCCAGTCCGGGTTGATTGGATTGCTGGGCCAGTTCGACGCCGGCGATCTCATCCTGGTTGTACAGACGCACACCGGCCAGCACCGCCAGGGTCACGGAAGCTGCGACCGCCAGACGACCCAGGCTGCGCCATGGACCACGGGAAGGTTTTGCCGGTACGGCTTCGTCAGCCAGGGCAGCAGAAACAGCCGCAGCGATGTCCAGACGTGGGAGCAGCAGATCCTTGTGCATCACTGCCCGAGCGATCTGATAACGAGCCCATGTTTCACGGGTTTCAACATCGTCGCAGGCATTCAATACCCGACGCAATTCCAATTCGTCCGCTTCGTTATCCATCACTGCGGACAGCGATTCCTGCAGGGCTTCACGACTCATGGCGTTCCTCTCTTGGCTGTCGCCGCTGTCTTTAGTTTTCCTGCAACAACGGCTGCAGGGCTTTGTCGATGGCCTCCCGGGCGCGGAAGATCCGGGAGCGCACGGTGCCTACCGGACATTGCATGACGCTCGCAATGTCCTCGTAACTCAGACCATCAAACTCACGTAAAGTTAAAGCCGTACGCAAATCTTCCGGCAGTTGCTGAATGGTTCGATGGACGGTGCCTTCGATCTCATCCCGCAGCAAGGCCCGCTCTGGCGACTCGAGATCCTTGAGGCCATGATCGCCATCGTAGAACTCTGCATCCTCGGAACTGACATCGCTATCCGGCGGCCGACGGCCGCGTGAAACCAGATAGTTTTTCGCCGTGTTGATGGCGATGCGGTAAAGCCACGTATAAAACGCGCTGTCTCCGCGAAAATTTCCAAGTGCACGGTATGCCTTGATAAAGGCTTCTTGTGCCACATCCTGGGCTTCATGGGTGTCGTGCACGAAACGCACGATCAACCCGAGAATTTTGTGCTGGTATTTCAGCACTAGCAGATCGAAAGCACGCTTGTCGCCGCGCTGAACGCGCTCGACCAGTTGCTGATCCTCTTCCTGGGTTAGCATGAACACTCCTCGATGAGCTCGGAGGAGGCTTGCAGAAGTAAACCACCAGACTTGCAAACATAGACTCGGGCTTTTCGCAAAAGTTCTCCCCCTCCAGGCAAGTTTCCTGCGGGCTCTGATTTGGCACGCACGAAAAGCGCAGCACGAGTTGACCCGGCTGCGCGGATAATCTTGTCATCGGATTCTTCGGCAAGGATCGCACTGCGATCCTCCACTGAAGCCGACACTGTCCCTTGTTTCAGGCAACCGTCTATTGATCTTGGCCCTTTGGCAAAAGTTCCAAATATTTATAGCCGCGCCGACCTGACATTGTGCAACCGTGAAGGGAAAAAGACTGTTAAATCGGCGATACAGTCATTCTCGCGCCCAACGGGCAGAAAAACATCCGACGAAGCGACCGATGTTTTGCGTCACGGTAGTTTCACAATGCCATGCCAGCTCGGGTATTGTGCCGCTCCCCCCCTCTATATACTAGTGGGCTGTGCGGCTGCCTTGACTCGACAGTCCAGTTGCGCCACCCCCGACCCGGGTCGCTTTGAGCGGAATCCTGAAATGAGCCAACAGTTTCAACACGATGTTCTGGTAATTGGCAGCGGTGCTGCCGGCTTGAGCCTTGCGCTGACCTTGCCCGGTCATTTGCGCATTGCCGTACTGAGCAAGGGCAACCTCGCCAATGGCTCGACTTTCTGGGCCCAGGGCGGCGTTGCGGCCGTGCTGGATGACACCGATACCGTTGAATCCCATGTCGATGACACGCTCAATGCCGGCGGCGGCCTGTGCCATGAGGACGCCGTGCGCTTTACTGTCGAGCACAGCAGGGAAGCCATTCAGTGGCTGATCGACCAGGGCGTACCCTTTACCCGCGATGAACAGTCGGGTAACGAAGATGGCGGGTTCGAGTTCCACCTGACCCGCGAGGGCGGTCACAGCCATCGGCGCATCATCCACGCCGCCGATGCCACCGGTGCAGCCATTTTCACAACCCTGCTCGACCAGGCCAGGAAACGGCCGAACATCGAACTGCTGGAACAGCGGGTGGCGGTTGACCTGATCACCGAGAAACGCCTGGGCCTGGAAGGTGATCGCTGCCTCGGCGCCTATGTGCTCAATCGCGGCACAGGCGAAGTCGACACCTACGGCGCGCGCTTTGTGATCCTCGCCTCCGGTGGTGCGGCCAAGGTTTACCTCTACACCAGTAACCCTGACGGCGCCTGCGGCGATGGCATTGCCATGGCCTGGCGCTCGGGCTGCCGGGTGGCGAACCTGGAATTCAACCAGTTCCACCCTACTTGCCTGTATCACCCGCAAGCCAAGAGCTTCCTGGTTACTGAAGCCCTGCGAGGCGAAGGTGCCCACCTGAAGTTGCCCAACGGTGAGCGCTTCATGCAGCGCTTCGATCCTCGGGCCGAGTTGGCACCACGGGACATCGTCGCCCGGGCCATCGACCATGAAATGAAGCGCTTGGGTGTCGATTGCGTGTATCTGGACATCAGCCACAAGCCCGAAGCCTTCATCAAGACGCACTTCCCGACGGTGTACGAACGCTGCCTGGAATTTTCCATCGACATCACCAAGCAACCGATTCCGGTGGTCCCGGCAGCGCACTACACCTGTGGTGGTGTGATGGTCGATCAACAGGGCCGCACCGACGTGCCGGGTCTGTATGCCATTGGCGAAACCAGTTTCACCGGCCTGCACGGCGCCAACCGCATGGCCAGCAACTCGCTGCTGGAATGTTTCGTTTATGCTCGCTCGGCGGCCGCGGACATTCTTGAACAGCTGCCCCGGATTCCGATGCCAGTCCCCCTTCCCGCCTGGGATGCGAGCCAGGTCACCGATTCCGATGAAGACGTGATCATTGCGCACAACTGGGATGAATTGCGGCGCTTCATGTGGGACTACGTTGGCATCGTGCGCACCAACAAGCGTCTGCAACGGGCGCAACACCGCGTGCGACTGTTGCTGGATGAAATCGACGAGTTCTACAGTAACTACAAGGTCAGCCGGGATTTGATCGAGCTGCGCAACCTGGCTCAAGTGGCCGAGCTGATGATTCTGTCAGCCATGGAGCGCAAGGAAAGCCGTGGCCTGCATTACACCCTCGACTACCCGAACCTGCTGCCGGTCGCGCTGGACACTATTCTGGTGCCGCCCACCTACGTCGGCTGAACTTGAGCCGGACCCGCAGGCGTCGGTGCACATCCGCCGCCTGCGCATCCCGGGGCACGCAAATGGCCCGGACCCGGCGCTCACCACGTAGTCGGAAACGCAGTACCACCACCAACGGCAGCGTCAGGCTGTCCGGTCTCAGTTGCACGGGCTGCCAACCCTTGGCCCGACTCCACAACTGCCAGCCATCGGCATCGCGGCGCAAGCCGCAAAAGGCCTGCGGGTGGGTCAGCAGGATTTGCCGAGGTAACAACCAGACTCCGTGAGCCACGCACAGCACGGCGCCGAGCGCGCTGGCCCAGAGCGGAATTGACAGTAAAAACAACGAACCCAACGCGAACAGCTGGGCCAGAAGATACGCCGCCAGCAACTGCCGTGAGGCATGCCAGCGGCATTCGAACGAATTACTTGGGCTGGACACGGTCCAGGATCATGCGAACCATGCGTTGCAGCTCAGGATCTTCCGATTCGCTGCGTTCCATGAACCAGCCGAACATGTCCTGATCTTCGCATTCGAGCAACCTGACGTAGCAGGCGCGATCAACCTCGCTGAGGTGCGGGTAAACCTCTTTCACAAACGGCACCAGCAACACGTCAAGCTCAAGCATGCCGCGGCGGCTGTGCCAGTAGAGGCGGTTCAGTTCAACATCTTCGACCATGGAGCGCTCCTCAAATAGGCCGCAAGTATACAGGCCCGCGCCCCATCGAACAGTCGGCTTTGGTCGGGCGCCGATGATCCTTTGTGAACTACCCATTTCCAAGGCGCCCCCTTATGATGTCCACCAGACTCTTTACCCTGCGATGACCCATGGCCGATTCTGCTTTTTTCTGCACCCTTTCTCATGAAGGTGTTCTCGCGGTCCGCGGCGCGGACGCCAGCAAATTCCTGCAAGGCCAACTGACCTGCAACCTCAACTACCTGAGCGATTCCCGGGCCAGCCTCGGTGCCCGCTGCACGCAAAAAGGCCGGATGCAATCGAGTTTCCGCATCCTGCTCGAAGAGGACGGCGTGGTCTTGGCCATGGCCACCGAATTGCTCGAACCGCAACTGGCGGACCTGAAAAAATACGCGGTGTTTTCCAAGTCGAAACTGACCGACGAAAGTGCCGCCTGGGTCCGCTTCGGCGTTGAGCATGGCGATACTGTACTGGCCAGCCTCGGGCTGGACCTGCCGGCAGAAACCGACAGCGTCGTACGCAACGATGGGCTGATCGCCATCCGTGTCTCGCCTGACCGCGCCGAGCTGTGGGTCGCCGCCAGTCAAGCCGATGCGGTCAAAGGCAAGCTATCGGCGGTGCTGAGCGAAGGCGATCTGAATCAATGGCTGCTGGGCCAGGTCCGCGCAGGGATCGGCCAGGTCATGCCCGGCACCCGCGAATTGTTCATCCCGCAGATGCTCAACCTGCAAGCGGTCGGTGGCGTGAGTTTCAAGAAAGGTTGCTACACCGGGCAGGAAATCGTCGCGCGCATGCAGTACCTGGGCAAACTCAAGCGCCGCTTGTATCGCCTGCAACTGGCTGCCAGCGAGTTGCCTGAACCGGGTACCGCGCTGTTTTCCCCATCCCACGGCAGCTCCATCGGCGAAGTGGTGCTGGCTGCCCGCGCCGAGCAAAACATTGAACTCCTGGCGGTGTTGCAAGCCGAAGCAGCAGACAGTGGGGACATCCACCTGGGCGCGCTCGAAGGGCCGTCCCTGCAGCTGCTCGACCTGCCTTATGAACTGGACCGCGATCGCGAAATTCAGCAATAACGGCAGCACTTGGCGCGACACCTAGAGAGACTAAATGAGCGAACTGGCGGAAAAGGTCCAAAAGGATTTGGTTGAGGCCATCAATAACGATGACCTGGTTCTGCCAACGTTACCGGAAGTGGCTCTGCAGATTCGCAAGGCCGCGGAAAACCCGGAAGTCAGCGTCAGTACCCTGAGCAAAGTGATCGGCCGTGATACCGCGCTGTCGGCACGCCTGATCAAAGTGGTCAACAGCCCACTGTTGCGCGCGACCCAGGAAGTGACCGATCTGCATACCGCGATCACCCGCCTGGGCATCAACTACAGCTGTAACCTGGCGATCGGCCTGGTCATGGAGCAGATTTTCCATGCCCGCTCCGATGTGGTGGAACAGAAGATGCGCGATGTCTGGCGTAGAAGCCTGGAAATCGCCGGTGTCAGCTACGCCCTGTGCCGTAGCCATACCCGACTCAAGCCCGATCAGGCGGCCCTTGGCGGGCTGGTGCATCAGATCGGCGTGCTGCCGATCCTGACCTACGCCGAAGATCACTATGAGCTGCTGTCCGACCCGGTCAGCCTCAACCATGTGATCGACCAGATTCATCCGCTGATCGGCGAAAAACTGCTCAGGGTCTGGGAATTTCCCGACATGCTGGTGCAAGTGCCGCAGTTGTACCTGAACTTCAAACGCCAGTCTGCGCAGGTCGATTATGTGGATCTGGTACAGGTGGCCAGCCTGTATTGCCACAAAGACACTGACCATCTGATCTCGCGCATCGATCCCTTCAGCGTGCCCGCTTTCGTCAAGTTCGGGATCGATCCGGACGACAAGGCGATGTGTGCTGATCTGGAAGAAACGCGCTCGATGTTTTACTGACCAAGACCGCGTCGCCCCCATCGCGAGCAGGCTCGCTCCCACAAGGATTTGTGGTGCTGCATAGATCCCATGTGGGAGCGAGCCTGCTCCGGGCGGCGTTCCGACGATGGGGCCAAAACAAGCGCCATCAATCCCCCGCAACAAAACTCACCCGCACCTTCAACCCCGCGTGCTCACCATCGTGCAGGCTGATCTGCGCCAGATGCGCGCGGCAGATCTCACCGACAATCGCCAGACCCAACCCAGAACCGGCCACTTGCTGATTGCGTCGGTAAAAGCGCTCGAACACCCGATCGCGTTCCGCAAGAGGTATGCCGGGTCCATCATCTTCGACTTCCAGCACGGCGGGCGCCGAGACCCGCAGTATCACGTTGCCACCCGGCGGCGTGTGAGCCAGTGCGTTATCCACCAGATTGCTCAGCAGTTCGTTCAATAATGTCGGCTCGCCCCGCAACCAGACGGGTTCATCCGCTTCCAGCGCCAGCGCGATGCCGCGCTTGTGGGCCAGCGGCGCCATGGCCATGCCCAGGTCCCGAGCCAACTGACTGAGGTCGAGCAACTGCGCGCCACCCTCGGCAATCGCCCGGGCGCCATTTTCGACCCGTGCCAGGGACAGCAACTGATTGGCCAGATGGGTCAAGCGATCAGTGCCCTGGGCGGCGGTCTCCAAAGTACTGCGCCAGGTATCGGGCTCGGCCGAGCGCATGCCCAGTTCCAGTCGCGCCTTGAGTGCTGCCAATGGCGTACGCAGTTCGTGGGCGGCATCGGCAATGAACTGCGCCTGTTTCTCGAACTGCCCGCGCAAGCGCTCGGTAAAGTGATTGAGCGCGCGCACCAGTGGCCATAATTCGCGCTGCACTTCCACCAACGGCAAGGGGCGCAGATCGTCCGGCTGGCGCTCTTCCACCGCTGTGCGCAAGCGCTCCAGCGGGCGCAACGCGGCACTCACCGCGAACCACACCAACATCAAGGCCCCACCCGCCAGCATGCCCAGGCGCAGCAAAGTATCTGTCGCCAGACTGCGGGCCATGCTCACCCGCGCTTCATCGGTTTCCGCTACGCGAATTTCCGCCATGCCGTTCATGTTCGGCTCGCTCACGGGTTTGAGCAGGCTCACCACACGCACGTTCTGCCCGCGATACTGGGCGTTGTAGAAGCGTGCCAGCGCCGGATAGTCATCGGTGCGCGGCGTTCCCGGCGGTGGCGCGGGCAGGTTTTCATAACCGGAAATCAGCTTCTGATTGATGTCGTTGACCAGGTAGAAAATTCGCCCGGCACTGTCGTAGGCAAAGGTATCGAGGGCCACGTAGGGCACGTCGGCACTCAAGGTGCCGTCGCGCTGGGAGACGCCGGCGGCGATCGTCCGCGCCGAGGCCAGCAGGGTCCGGTCATAGGCCGTGTCGGCGGCTTCGCGCCCGTTCCAGTAGGCGCTCAAACCACTGGCCAGCATCAATACAACCAGCAACAGCGCCAGGTTCCACAGCAACCGCCAGCGCAGGCTGCTGGGCTTATGCATCGCGGCTTTCCAGCAAGTAACCGAGGCCGCGGAAGGTCACGATAGCGACCGGCTGGCCGTCGAGCTTCTTGCGCAGGCGGTGCACGTAGATTTCGATCGCATCGGGGCTGGCCTCTTCATCGAGGCCGAATACTTGAGAAGCCAGTTGCTCCTTGCTCATCACCCGACCGGGGCGCGCGATCAGGGCTTCGAGTACGGCCTGTTCGCGGGAGGTCAGGGTCAGCAATTCTTCACCGAGGGTGAAACGCCGGGTTTCCAGGTCATAGGCCAGCACACCGCAACGCTGAATGCGTTCACCGCCCAGCACACTGCGGCGCAACAAGGCTTTGACCCGGGCTTCGAGCTCGGTCAGTTCGAACGGTTTGGCCAGGTAGTCGTCGGCGCCGAGGTTCAGGCCGTGGACCCGATCCTTGACGTCGCTGCGGGCGGTCAGCATCAACACCGGCAGGTTCTTGCCCCGCGCCCGCAAACGCGCCAGCACTTCGAAACCATCCATGCGCGGCAAGCCGACGTCGAGGATCGCCATGGCGTATTCCTCGCTGCCCAGCGCCAGGTCGGCTGCCACGCCATCGTGCAGAACGTCCACGGTCAGCCCGGTGCTCTTGAGCGCCTGGGCGACACTTTCGGCGAGCTGCAAATGGTCTTCGACGAGCAGGACACGCATGGATCTTTACCTCATTCCGGGATGGTCGACGCCATTCTCTGGCGCGAAGTTTACAGCCGCAACCGCCGCTGTGAAGCCCGAAAACCGTGAAAGTCAGCTGAAAGCTTAGCGAAAGGTTAGCCCGTTACAGTCCAGCCACGGACAGTTTCGACTGCCGTCGCTGCAGCCACACAGCGATACGAAAAACGCCTCGAAGCGTTTTCGACAAATAAGAACAATAAACGGAGTAACTCATCCATGCAGTCCCTGCAGACCCAGGCTATCGCGCCTGCCCGCCTCTCCCGTTTCGGCCACACTGTGCTTGCCAGCGCTGCCGCCCTTGCCGGCTTTTCACCGCTGAGCCAGGCCGCATTCTTCGACGACAGCTCGGCGACTTTCGAAACCCGCAACATGTACTTCAATCGCGATTATCGCGACGGTACCAGTGCCCAACAGTCCAAGCGTGACGAGTGGGCCCAGGGTTTCATGCTCAATCTGAAATCAGGCTACACCGACGGCACCGTGGGGTTCGGTGTCGATGCGTTGGGCATGTTGGGGGTCAAGCTCGATTCAAGCCCTGACCGCACCGGTACCGGCCTGCTGCCGACCGACGATGGGCGAGCCGTCGATGAATACTCCAAGCTCGGCCTGACCGGCAAAGTGAAAATCTCCGCCAGCGAGCTGAAGATCGGCACCCTGATTCCGGAACTGCCGATCCTCAAGCCCAACGACGGGCGCATCCTGCCGCAGACCTTTGAAGGCGGCATGCTGACCTCCAAAGAGATCAAGAACCTGACCTTTACCGGCGGTCGTCTGGACAAAGCCAAGGACCGCGACAGCACCAACTTCGAGGACATTGCCCTCAACAACAAGAACGGCCGTTTCGCTGGCACCGTGGCCGGCAAGCACTTTGATTTTGGCGGCCTGGACTACAAGCTCACCGACAAGATCACCGGCAGCTACCACTTCGCGCAACTCGATGAAGTCTACAACCAGCATTTCCTCGGCTTGATCGCCTCGCAGCCATTCGGCCCCGGCACCTTTGGCACTGATCTGCGGTTTGCCATCAGTGACGACCAGGGCGAGGCCCGTGGTGGCAAGATCGACAACAAATCCCTCAACGGTCTGGTGAGTTACGCCTTGAGCGGGCACAAGTTCAGCGCGGGCTACCAGCACATGTCCGGCGACAGCGCGTTCCCGTATGTGGATGGCGCCGACCCGTACCTGGTGAACTTCGTGCAGATCAACGACTTTGCCGGGGCCGAAGAACGCTCCTGGCAAGCGCGTTATGACTTCGACTTCGTCACCCTCGGCGTCCCCGGCCTGACTTTCATGAGCCGTTACGTAAGCGGTGACAACATCAAGCTCAAGAACGGAGACGAAGGTAAAGAATGGGAACGCAACAGCGAGATTAAATATGTTGTACAAAGCGGCGCGCTCAAGGATGTCGCCGTGCGTCTGCGCAATGCCACCTACCGTTCCAACTACTCCGCTCGCGATGCCGATGAAGTGCGTCTGCTGGTGAGCTATAGCGTTGCCCTCTGGTAATTCAGTACGTCAATAACAACAACTCCCAAGGAGACTTGAATGAACCTGTCAATGCGTAAACTAGCCCTCGCCGCCAGCGTCCTGCTGTTCACCGGCCAAGCGCTTGCCGAACCCAAACGTCCGGAATGCATCGCCCCGGCCTCGCCCGGCGGTGGTTTCGACCTGACCTGCAAACTGGCGCAAAGCGCGCTGGTCAACGAAAAACTGCTGACCAAGCCGATGCGCGTGACCTACATGCCCGGTGGTGTCGGCGCGGTGGCGTACAACGCGGTGGTCGCCCAGCGTCCGGCCGATGCTGGCACCCTGGTGGCCTGGTCCAGCGGTTCGCTGCTGAACCTGGCCCAAGGCAAATTCGGTCGTTTCGATGAAACCAACGTTCGCTGGCTCGCTGCCGTTGGCACCAGCTATGGCGCCATCGCGGTGAAAAGCGATTCGCCTTACAAGAACCTCGACGATCTGGTCCAGGCACTGAAGAAAGATCCGAGCAAAGTGGTGATCGGTTCCGGCGGCACCGTCGGCAGTCAGGACTGGATGCAAACCGCGCTGATCGCCAAGGCCGCCGGAATCAACCCGCGTGACCTGCGTTACGTCGCCCTCGAAGGTGGCGGCGAGATTGCCACCGCCCTGCTCGGTGGGCACATCCAGGTCGGCAGCACCGACATCTCCGACTCCATGCCGCACATCCTGAGCGGCGACATGCGCCTACTGGCGGTGTTCTCCGACAAACGCCTGGACGAGCCGGAAATGAAGGACATCCCGACAGCCCGCGAGCAAGGCTACGACATCGTCTGGCCGGTGGTGCGCGGCTTCTACCTCGGGCCAAAAGTCAGCGACGAAGACTACGCCTGGTGGAAAGCGGCCTTCGACAAACTGCTGGCTTCCGAAGACTTCGCCAAGTTGCGCGATCAGCGCGAGCTCTTCCCGTTCGCCATGACCGGCCCGGAGCTGGACACCTACGTGAAGAAGCAGGTCGCGGACTACAAAGTGCTGGCCAAAGAGTTCGGCCTGATCCAGTGATCGCCTCTGTCTAGCGGCCGCGGCTCCGTTTGGCGGAGTCGCGGCACAGGAGTTCCCCATGCTCTTACAACGCATTTTTGCTTCGGTGCTGCTGCTGGTCTGCCTCGGCCTGGCGCTGATGGCATGGCCGTATCAAGCGGCTTTTTCCTACGAACCGGTGGGGCCTCGGGCCTTTCCATTGCTGATGCTCGGCCTGATGGGCTCGGCACTGTTGTACATGGTGTTCCGTCCGGCACCGATCAAGCACAGTGCTGACGAGCCGCCGCTGGACCGCGAAACCCTGACCAAGATCGGCATCTGCGTGGTGCTGTTGCTGGTGTTCGCCGGCACTTTCGAACCGCTGGGTTTCATCGTCGCCAGCATCCTGATCGGTGTGCCCATGGCCCGTCTGTATGGCGGTCGCTGGGTGCCAAGCATCGTGATCATCAGTCTGATGGCCGTCGGCCTCTACCTGCTGTTCGACAAGTTGATGGACGTGCCGCTGCCGCTTGGCGTGCTCGACGTTCTGGAGAACTGATATGGATACTCTTGGCTATTTGGGTCAGGGTTTCGGCGTCGCGCTGAGCCCGTACAACCTGGTGACCGCGCTGTGCGGCACCCTGATCGGCACCGTGGTCGGCCTGTTGCCGGGCCTGGGGCCAATCAACGGCGTGGCACTGCTGATCCCGATCGCATTCGCCCTCGGCCTGCCACCGGAGTCGGCGCTGATCCTGCTGGCAGCGGTGTACCTGGGTTGCGAATACGGCGGCCGGATCAGCTCGATCCTGCTGAACATCCCGGGCGAAGCGTCCACCGTGATGACCACCCTCGACGGTTACCCGATGGCCCGCCAGGGCCTGGCCGGTGTAGCACTGTCGCTGTCGGCATGGAGCTCGTTCATCGGTGCCTTCATCGCCACCTGCGGCATGGTGCTGTTCGCTCCGTTGCTGGCGAAATGGGCGATTGCCTTCGGCCCGGCGGAATATTTCGTGTTGATGGTGTTCGCGATTGTCTGCCTCGGCGGCATGGCCGGTGACCGTCCGCTGAAGACGTTCATCGCGGCGCTGATCGGTCTGTTCCTGTCGACCGTCGGCATCGACGCCAACAGCGGTGTGTATCGCTTCACCGGAGACAACATCCACCTGACTGACGGCATCCAGTTCGTCGTGCTGGTGCTCGGTCTGTTCTCCATCAGCGAAATCCTTCTGCTGCTGGAAAAAACCCATCACGGCCAGGAAGCGGTGAAAGCCACAGGCCGGATGATGTTCAACTTCAAGGAAGCGGCGTCGGTGTTCGTGGTGAACATCCGTTGCGGCGTACTGGGTTTCATCATGGGCGTGTTGCCGGGTGCCGGTGCGACCCTGGCCAGTGCCGTGGCCTACATGACCGAAAAACGCATCGCCGGTACTGGCGGCAAATTCGGTCAAGGTGACATGCGCGGCCTCGCCGCCCCGGAAACCGCCATCGGCGGCGCGGCCTGCGGTGCGCTGGTGCCGATGCTGACCCTCGGCGTTCCAGGTTCGGGCACCACGGCGGTGATGATCGGCGCCCTGTCGCTGTACAACATCACTCCGGGCCCGCTGCTGTTCCAACAGCAACCGGACATCGTCTGGGGCCTGATCGCTTCGTTGTTCATCGCCAACGTGATGCTGGTGATCCTCAACATCCCGATGATCCGCATCTTTACCCGCATCCTCGCCGTGCCGAACTGGGCACTGGTGCCGGTGATCGCGATCATTACCGGGATTGGTGTCTACGCGGTGCACGCGACAACGTTCGACCTGTTCCTGATGATCGGCATCGGCATCTTCGGTTATATCCTGCGCAAGCTGGACTTCCCGCTGTCGCCGGTATTGCTGGGTTTCATCCTCGGCGGCCTGATGGAACAGAACCTGCGCCGCGCCCTGTCGATTTCCAACGGTGCGCTGGAAATCCTCTGGTCGAGCCCGATCACCTTCGGTTGCTGGGTGCTCACGGCGATCATGCTGCTGATGCCGCTCATCCGCATCTGGCGCAAACGTTCGGCCGCGCAACGCGTTATCGCCGATGTCTGATCGGTTCCCCTTCAAACTCTGGTGGGGAACCCCGCTGGTCGGCCTGCTGGGCGGTTACCTCGCCAGCCAGGTCGGCTGGCCTTTGCCGTGGATGGTCGGCTCGTTGCTGGCGATCATCCTCGTGCGCTGCCTGACACCCTGGCAATTGGCGGAAATCCCTGGCGGCCGCAAGTGCGGCCAGTGGATCGTCGGTATCGGTATCGGCCTGCATTTCACCCCGCTGGTGATGGAGCAGGTACTCAGTCATTTCGGTCTGATCTTCTTCGGTGCGTTGGTCACCAGCCTGTCGGCGGTCGTCGGCGTGTGGCTGATGCGCCGCACCGGTGAAGATCGCGCCACGGCGTTCTTTTCCAGCATGCCCGGTGGTTCCGGGGAGATGGTCAACCTCGGCGCCCGCAATGGTGCGGTGCTCAGCCGTGTGGCGGCGGGGCAGAGTTTGCGGGTGTTGGTGGTCGTGCTGTGCGTACCGGCAGCCTTCAAGTATCTGTTGGGCGACGGTGCGCCGATTGCCCATGTCGGCAGCATCGATTGGCGCTGGCTGGCAGTGTTGTTTCCCGCTGGAGCGTTGGCGGCCTGGATCTGGGAACGCCTGCGTCAACCCAACCCCTGGCTGTTCGGACCGTTGCTGGTCAGCGCGGCAGTCAGCATCGGCTGGGATCTGCACATCGGTTTGCCCAATGGCGGTAGCCAGATCGGTCAATGGTTGATCGGTAGCGGTCTGGGCTGTCACTTCAACCGGCAGTTTTTCCGGCGTGCGCCATCGTTCATGGGGCGCACCTTGATCGGCACGGTGTTGACCATGCTGATCGCCACGGTGGCGGCATTGGGTTTGAGTGCGATGACCCATCTGGATCTGCGTTCACTGACTTTGGGCATGATGCCCGGCGGTATTGCCGAGATGAGCCTGACGGCGGAAACCCTGCAACTGTCGGTGCCGCTGGTGACGGCGATGCAGGTGATGCGGTTGTTGTTTGTGCTGTTTCTGGCGGAGCCGTTGTTCAAGTACTGGAACCGGAATCCGGATTCAGTCTGATGGACCGAGTCGCCTTCATCGCGAGCAAGCTCGCTCCCATAGGGTTCGTGTGTTCCCTGTGGGAGCGAGCTTGCTCGCGATGGGGCCGGCCCAGTCAGCACATCAAACCGGCGGCAACCGCCACTCGATCGGCGTCTCGCCATTCTGCTCCAGAAACTTGTTGGTCCGACCGAAGTGCCCGCATCCGAGGAAGCCGCGATAGGCCGACAGCGGAGACGGGTGCACCGAGGTCAACACCAGGTGCTTGGTGGCATCGATCAGCTTCTGTTTGCTCTGGGCATGGGCGCCCCACAGCATGAACACCAGGTGCGGTTGTTGTTGGCTGACCACTTCAATGATTCGATCGGTGAAAAATTGCCAGCCCTTGTCCTTGTGCGCATTGGCGTTGGCCCGCTCGACGGTCATGGTGGTGTTGAGCATCAGCACGCCCTGATCGGCCCAGCTCTGCAGGTAGCCATGGTTGGGGATGTCGATGTTCAGGTCGCGTTTGAGTTCTTTGTAAATGTTCACCAGCGACGGTGGCGCCGGTACTCCAGGTTGTACAGAGAAGCACAAACCATGGGCCTGTCCCGGACCGTGATAAGGATCCTGACCGAGGATCACCACTTTGACCTTGTCCAGCGGCGTGGAATTGAGCGCGTTGAAGATCATCGGCCCCGGCGGATAGATCTCCTTGCCGGCCGCCCGCTCCTGTTGCAGGAAGTTTCGCAACTCTGCCATGTAGGGCTGGTCGAATTCGGCACGCAGTGCCTCCTTCCAGCTCGGTTCGAGTTTGATACGGTCTTCAGCAGTCATGGTTACATCCGGCAAAAACAATGGGGCGAACCCTAGGAAAGCGCATCACGCTTGTCAATTGATCTGACGCAGATCCGGCACTTTCCCACACAGCGATCATACTTAACCCTCAAATTCCCGATCGAGGTCACGATGAATCTGCACTTCGAAGAACTCACCGGCACCGACGGCGCACGCATCGGCATCGCCAGCCTGGATGCCGAAAAATCCCTGAACGCCCTGTCCCTGCCAATGATCAACGCCCTGCGCGACCGCCTGGAAGCCTGGGCCAAGGACCCGCAGATCGTCTGCGTCCTCTTGCGCGGTAATGGCGCCAAGGCTTTTTGCGCCGGGGGTGAAGTGCGCAGCCTGGTGGAAGCCTGCCGCGAGCAACCCGGGGAAGTGCCACTACTGGCCGCGCACTTTTTTGCGGCGGAATATCGCCTGGACTTCAAACTTCATACCTACCCGAAACCGTTGATCTGTTGGGGCCACGGCTATGTGCTCGGTGGTGGCATGGGATTGTTGCAAGGGGCAAGCATCCGCATCGTCACGCCGAGCAGCCGGTTGGCGATGCCGGAGATCGGCATCGGCCTGTACCCGGATGTTGGCGCCAGTTGGTTTCTGTCGCGCCTGCCCGGCAAGCTCGGGTTGTTCCTGGGCCTGACCGGTGCGCATATGAACGGCCGCGATGCCATCGACCTGGACCTGGCCGATCGTTTCCTGCTCGATGAGCAGCAGCCGAAATTGCTCGAAGGCCTGTTGCAATTGAACTGGCAGGAACAGACACCCATGCAGCTCAACAGCCTGCTCAAGGCCTTGCAGCAGGAAGCCGTGGCACAGATGCCCGAAGCCCAGTGGCTGCCGCGCCGACAGCAGATCGACGAGCTGTTGGACGTCAGCGACGTGCGTTGCGCCTGGAAAGCGATCAGCGCCTTGCGCGATCACACCGATCTGTTGCTGAGCCGCGCAGCCAGGACCCTGAGCGAAGGCGCGCCGCTGACCGCTCATCTGGTGTGGGAGCAGATCATCCGTTCCCGGCACTTGTCGCTGGCCGAAGTTTTCCAGATGGAATACACCCTGAGCCTCAACTGCTGTCGTCATCCGGAGTTCAGCGAAGGCGTACGTGCCCGGTTGATCGACAAGGATCAGAAGCCTCGCTGGCACTGGCCGGATATCAATAACGTGCCGGACGCGGTGGTAGAGGCGCACTTTCACAAGGCGTGGGAAGGTCGGCATCCGCTGGCGGATTTGTCCGAGTACTAAAGTCCGCGCATAAAAATTGTGGGAGCGAGCCTGCTCGCGAAAACGGAGTGTCAGTCGAAATCAATGTTGCCTGACATTCCGCCATCGCGAGCAGGCTCGCTCCCACAGGTTTTGTATTTGACTGAATGATTAGCGGTGATTACCCCGCCAGTTGTGATCGCCACGTCCGCCACGATGGTCGCGCCAGTCGTGATCGCGATTGTCATTGTTCCAGCCCCCGCGGTTACGGCCGTCCCAGCCATGGTTCTGATGCATCCGGTAATCGCCCCGATATGGCTGGTAATAGCGTGGGGACGGCTGATACATCCGCGGCTGCGAGTAATAGCGCGGCGTCGGCTGGTAATACCGCGCTGGCGGCATGTAATACCGAGGCGACGGTGTGTAGTAACCATTGGAATAGTAGGCCCCCCCCTCGGCGTAATGGGTTGGCGTAGGCGAGGTATAGACTTCGGAACTGTAGTAACTGCCTCCTTCGTCGTAGTAAGGCACGCACCCACCAAGGGACAATCCCAACACAGCAAGCAGAAGAGTTCGGCGCAGCTTTTTTTGACAGAGCATGGCGGCCTCCTGGACCGCGAATGAGCCACGCCAGCGACGCTGGCAGGCGACAGTCAAATGTTCGGTGACTGTCGAAATATCAGACATCGAATTCGGAACCTGGTGCGCTCCTGAAACAAGTAGAAACATCTGGCCGATGAAAGGTTTTTCATCCATTCACGCCATGATTAACGGTGGCCACCGTGAAATCCACCGCCATGATATCCACCGCCGTGATAGCCGTGACCACCATAGTAATAGGAGCGATAACCACCGTAGTAACGTGGGCTGTAATAGCCGCCGTGGTAATAAGGCGAGTAGTAACCGGGATAGTAATAAGGTGCCGCGTAGTCGTCGGCAGGACCGTCGTAGTAGTAGCAGCCAGACAATCCAAAACCGAGCACTGCACCAAACAACAATCGACGCAACATGACGGCCTCCGTGAAGACCCGTGACAGCAGTCGGCACAGACCGGCTGACACCTTTTTTGACTGGTAAATCTCTGCCAAGTGCAACGCCGCATCCACCTTCTGATCAGCGGCGGATACGTTCCAATGCGGTGCACCTGCGCACCATCACAAGGCAGCCTGCCCTCCCGATCAAAACCGCCGACCACCCCGTCGCCCACGCTAGAGCGCTCGGAGCAACTTGGCACGTCTCTCGCTTTAGCGCACTTGTTCCAAAAAAATGTGCAGGCGTCACCACAGGTTCGCGGCACCACAATTTGCAATGGCTGACTAGGGTTCCGGCTCGCAATCGCGAGTGACTGGTCCGAGAGTTGGCGACCTCCAGTTGAGGTTACACGGCGGGACAAAAGCCCGGGAGACAAGCCACCGTTCGCGGTGCCGCTGCCTTCCTGTCCGTCCCTGATCAACTGGAGAACCACCATGTCCCAACTTCGTTTACCCGCCCTGCTCGCCGCTGCGTTCGCAGCCCTCGTGAGCTTCTCGTCCCAGGCCGCCCAGAAAGATCACTTCAGCGTGTGCTGGACGATCTACGCCGGCTGGATGCCGTGGGAATATGCCGGCAGCCAGGGCATTGTCGATAAATGGGCGAAAAAGTACGGCATCAAGATCGACGTGGTGCAACTCAATGACTACGTCGAATCCATCAACCAGTACACCGCCGGCCAATTCGACGGCTGCACCATGACCAACATGGACGCGCTGACCATTCCGGCCGCCGGCGGCGTCGACAGCACTGCGCTGATCGTCAGCGATTTCTCCAACGGCAACGACGGCATCGTGCTCAAGGGCGAAGGCAAAAAAGTCGCCGACCTCAAGGGCATGGACGTCAACCTGGTGGAGCTGTCGGTGTCCCATTACCTGCTGGCCCGGGCTCTGGATTCGGTGGACCTCACCGAGAAAGACCTGAAAGTGGTCAACACCTCCGACGCCGATATCTCGGCCGCCTTCAACACCGATCAGGTCAACGCCGTTACCACCTGGAACCCGATGCTCTCGGACATCAAGGCCAAGCCTGCCGTGACCGAGGTGTTCAACTCCAGCCAGATCCCCGGCGAAATCATGGACATGATGGTGGTCAACAGCGCCACCCTCAAAGACAACCCGGCCCTGGGCAAGGCATTGACTGGCGCCTGGTTCGAAGTGGTCGAGTTGATGAGCGCGAAAAACGCCGCCAGCAAAGCCGCGCTGGAACACATGGCCAAAGCCTCGGGCACTGACCTGGCGGGTTTCCAGGCACAACTGGACACCACCAGGCTGTTCGCCACGCCCAAGGAAGCCCTGGCGTTCAGCACCAGCAAGCAACTGCCGGAAACCATGCGCAAGGTCGCCGAGTTCTCGTTCCAGCACGGCTTGCTCGGTGAAGGCGCCAAAGACACCAGCGCGGTCGGCATGGCCTTCGCCAACGGCGTGACCAGCGGCGACAAGGGCAACCTCAAGCTGCGCTTCGACCCGAGTTACGTGCAGATGGCCGCCGACGCCAAGCTGTAATCAGGAGAACCGGCCATGCGTCTGATCAACCATCACCCGGACCGCCCGAGTCGCCTGCTGTTGGTGATCCTGCCGTTCGCCCTGGTGCTGTTCGCCTACTTCACGGGCTCGGCCGAGCGACTGGCGGACAACCCCAACGACAAGCTGCTGCCCAGTGCCGTGCAGATGACCGATGCGGTGAAACGCCTGGCGTTCGTGGCCGACAGCCGCACCGGCGAATACCTGCTCTGGCAGGACACGGCGTCCAGCCTGCAGCGTCTGGCCATTGGCCTGGGCATCAGCGCCCTGGCCGGGCTGTGCCTGGGCATCGCCGCCGGTACCCTGCCGTTGTTCGGTGCGCCGTTGTCACCCTTGCTGACCGTGCTGTCGATGGTGCCACCGCTGGCGATCCTGCCAATCCTGTTCATCGTCTTCGGTTTGGGTGAGTTGTCGAAAGTGATGCTGATCGTGATCGGCATTACTCCGGCGCTGGCCCGGGACCTGGAACAGCGCGCCCGGGAAATTCCCGTGGAACTGCTGATCAAGGCCCAGACCCTCGGCGCGTCTACCTGGACCCTGATGCTGCGGGTGGTGCTGCCGCAACTGCTGCCACGGTTGTTGATCTCGCTGCGACTGATGCTCGGCTCGGCATGGCTGTTCCTGATTGCCGCCGAAGCCATCGCCTCCACCGACGGCCTCGGCTACCGGATTTTCCTGGTGCGCCGCTACCTGGCGATGGACGTGATTTTGCCCTACGTGGTGTGGATCACCCTGCTCGCCTGGCTGATGGATTGGGGCCTCAAGTACCTCACCCGCCGTGCCTTTCCCTGGTATGAAGGGGCCGCAAAATGAGTTTCATCACCGTTAAAAACGTCTGGCAGCAATACGCCGATCAAGTGGTGCTTGAAGGCCTGAACCTGAACGTCAACGAAGGTGAGTTCTGCACCCTCGTGGGTGCCTCCGGTTGCGGCAAATCGACCTTCCTGCGCCTGTTGCTCGGCCAGGAACGCGCCAGTCGCGGCGAGATCCTGCTCGACGGCCAGCCCTTGGCCGCAGAGCCGGACGCCAGCCGTGGCGTGGTATTCCAGCGCTACTCGGTGTTCCCGCATCTGAGCGTACTGGACAACGTCGCTCTCGGCCTTGAACTGCCTCGTTCGCGTTTGCTTGGACGCCTGTTTGGCAGCGCGAAAAAAGAGGCCCGCGAACAGGCTTCGGTGCTGCTGCACAAAGTCGGCCTGGGCCACTCGCTGGACAAGTACCCGGCGCAGCTCTCCGGCGGCATGCAACAACGGCTGGCCATCGCCCAGGCGCTGATCATGAAGCCGCGGGTGTTGCTGCTCGACGAACCGTTCGGCGCCCTCGACCCGGGCATCCGCAAAGACATGCACGCCTTGCTCCTGGAGTTGTGGCGCGAGACCCGACTGACAGTGTTCATGGTCACCCATGACCTGTCCGAAGGCTTCAGCCTCGGCACCCGCTTGCTGGTGTTCGACAAGGTCCGTCTCGACCCGCATGCACCCGGCCGCTATGGCGCACGCATCACCTACGACATCCCTTTGAACAGCGACCGCCGCACCCACCGTGCCGCCGTCGACGTCCTGCCAGTGCAACTGGCGGGTTCACTTCGAACCGCTTGAGAGGGTTTTGCCCATGACTGATTCGACCCGACTGTTCCCGCCCTTCGCCGAGGAAATGCTCCCCGGCGGCGGCCATCGCTCCTTCGTGCTCAAACGCGGTCAATTGCTGCGCCTGACCGACCTGCGTGGCGGCGCCAACGTCAGCCTGACGCTGCTCAACGCCAATGAAAAAACCGAGCGCTTGAACCTGCCCGACAGCCTCAAATGCCAACACACCGCCAAGCTCACCGCCGGCCACTGCCTGTACTCGGACATGGGCCGCGTGCTGGCCGCCATCACCGCCGACACCTGCGGCTGGAGCGACAGCCTGGGCGGCGTGCTCTGCGCTGAAGAAGTGACAGAAAAGTACGGCGCCGGCCGCTATCAGGAATTGCGCAACGGCTTCTTCCGCAATGGCACCGACAACCTGTTGGTGGAACTGGGCAAGTGGGGGCTGGGCCTGTCCGAGCTGCTGATGACCCTCAACCTGTTCAGCCGCGTGAACGTCGATGACGCCGGGCGTTTCCACTTCGTCGAAGGCAATTCCAAGACTGGCGACTACATCGAGTTGTACGCGCCGATGGACACCCTGGTGGTACTCACCGCCCTGCAGCACCCGATGGATCCGTCGCCGGAATATGCACCGAAACCGCTGAAGCTCAGCTGGATGAACGCCGACGCCAGCGTCGCCGAACACTGCCGCACCTCGCACCCGGAGAACGAGCGTGGATTCATCAACACCGACCGTTTGTTCGCCTGAGGATCGCTGCCATGTCACTCGCAATCGCCACCGCTCCACAGTCGCCTGAAACGGCCGTCTACCGCGCCACCATCCCCGCCGGAGAGCCCTGGCTGATGGAGGTCAAGGCCGGCCAGACTTTGCGCATCCTCGACCTGGAGGGTAACCAGGCTGTCGACACCCTGTTCTACAGCGTTGCCAACCCGAAGGAACGCTACGACGTGCAGCGCACCCTGCGCCGGCAGAACAGCGTGTACCTGAGCACCGGCAGCGTGCTGTATTCCAACCTCGGCAAGCCGATGCTGACCATCGTTGCCGACACTTGCGGGCGTCACGACACCCTGGGTGGTGCCTGTGCGCAAGAGAGCAACACCGTGCGCTACGCCCTGGAAAAACGCTACATGCACAGCTGCCGCGACAACTACCTGCGCGCCTGTGCTCACGATGGCCGCCTGGGCAAGGGCGACATCGGGCCGAACATCAACTTCTTCATGAACGTGCCGGTCACCGCCGACGGCGGCCTGACCTTCGAAGACGGCATCTCGGCACCGGGCAAGTACGTCGACCTGCGGGCCGAGATGGACGTGATCGTGCTGATCTCCAACTGCCCGCAACTGAACAACCCGTGCAACGCCTACAACCCCACCCCTGCGGAGCTGCTGGTATGGAACTGAAACTTTCGCGGTTGCGCCGCTGGTTGTTTGCCTTGTGCCAGGCCCGTTCAGGGCAGTGCCTGAAAAAGTAAAAACCACCACCGGCCCCCCTGTAGGAGCGAGCTTGCTCGCGAAAAACCCAAGAGCACCGCTGGGCATCTGGTTTTACGCGTAATCGTTCACGACCATCGCGAGCAAGCTCGCTCCTACAAGGGGCCGGCGTTTCAAATCTGGTGATTCTGCCGTCGGGGACGACCCTGGCGCCTGTCGAAAAACTGCGGGACGGCCCGCATCCCAGTCGAGGCTGATGCGCTATCGCCTCCGGGGGTTATGCCATGTTCGAAAAAGTCCTGATCGCCAACCGTGGCGCCATTGCCTGCCGCATCCTGCGGACCTTGCGCGAGATGCAAGTGCAGGGTGTCGCCGTGTATTCCGAAGCCGATGCCGCCAGCCTGCACATCCTGCAAGCCGACGAGGCCCACAGCCTCGGTGAGGGTGCAGCGGCTGGAACTTATCTTGCGGTCGACAAGATCCTCGCCATCGCCAAGTCCACCGGCGCCACGGCGATCCATCCCGGCTACGGTTTTCTCTCGGAAAACGCCGCGTTCGCCGAAGCCTGCGAGGCCGCCAACATCGCCTTTATCGGCCCGACGCCAGAACAACTGCGCGTGTTCGGCCTCAAGCACACCGCCCGCGCCCTGGCCAAACAACACGGCGTGCCCATGCTCGAAGGCACCGAATTGCTCGACAGCTTCGACGCCGCATTGGTCGCCGGCGAACAGGTCGGCTATCCGGTGATGCTCAAAAGCACCGCCGGCGGTGGCGGCATCGGCATGCGCGTGTGCCGCAGCGCGGCCGAGTTGAGCGAGTCCTTCGAAGCGGTCAAACGCCTGGGCCAGAACAACTTCAGCGACGCCGGGGTGTTCATCGAGAAGTACATCCAGCGTGCCCGCCATCTGGAAGTACAGGTGTTCGGCGATGGTCGCGGCGAGGTGATCGCCCTCGGTGTGCGCGATTGCTCGGTGCAGCGGCGCAACCAGAAAGTCCTCGAGGAAACCCCGGCGCCAAACCTGCCCTACGGCATGGCGGATGAACTGTGTGCGGCGGCGATCAAACTGGCCAAGGCAGTGAACTACCGCAGCGCCGGCACCGTGGAGTTCGTCTTCGACAGCGATGCCCAGCGTTTCTACTTTCTGGAAGTGAACACCCGCTTGCAGGTGGAACACGGTGTCACCGAACAGGTTTGGGGGGTCGACCTGGTGCGCTGGATGGTGCAACTGGCGGCCGGTGACCTGCCGCCGCTGAGCGATCTGGCAAAGTGTTTGAAACCGCAGGGTCATGCGATTCAGGCACGGTTATACGCGGAGGATCCGGGGCGCGATTTTCAACCGAGCCCAGGCTTGCTCACCGCCGTGGATTTCCCGCCGGCCAATGGCATTCAACTGCGCATCGACACCTGGGTCGAGGCTGGCTGCGAGATCCCGCCCTACTTCGACCCGATGATCGCCAAGGTCATCAGTTGGGCGCCGACTCGCGAAGAAGCCACTGCGGACCTGCATCAGGCGCTGGGCGACAGCCTGCTCTATGGCGTGGAAACCAACCGCGATTACCTGCGGCAGATTCTGCTCGATGCGCCTTTCGCCAGCGGCCAGCCATGGACCCGTTGCCTGGAGGGTCTGGTGTATCAGGCCAACACGTTCGAGGTGCTCAGTGCTGGCACCCAGACCAGCGTGCAGGACTATCCCGGTCGCCTCGGTTACTGGGCGGTGGGTGTACCGCCGTCGGGGCCGATGGACAGTCGCGCGCTGCGTTTGGGCAACCGTTTGCTGGGCAACGAAGAAGGCGCCGCGGCGCTGGAAATCACCATGAGCGGGCCGTTGCTGCGCTTCAATTGCGAGACGGTAGTAGCCGTGACCGGCGCCATGATTCCATTGCGGCTCAATGGCGAAAGCGTACCGATGAACACTGCGTTGATGGTTCCGGCAGGCGCCACCCTGAGCCTCGGCACCATTGTCGGAGCCGGTGCCCGCAGCTATCTGAGCCTGCATGGCGGCCTGCAAGTGCCGGATTATCTGGGCAGCAAAAGCACCTTCACCCTTGGCCAATTCGGCGGCCACGGTGGCCGCGCCTTGCGAGCCGGTGACGTATTGCACCTGTCAGCCCTGAATGACCACAGCGCCGGTCAGCAACTGGCTGAAGATCAGCTCACCGAACTGCCTGCGGTTCGGCGAATTCGAGTGATTTACGGCCCCCACGGGGCTCCGGAATATTTCACCGAAAACTACATCGGCACCTTCTTCGCCACGCAGTGGGAAGTGCATTTCAACTCCAGCCGCACGGGCGTTCGCCTGATCGGACCGAAGCCTGAGTGGGTGCGCGCCGACGGAGGTGAAGCCGGTTTGCATCCGTCGAACATCCACGACAATCCGTACGCGATCGGCGCGGTGGATTTTACCGGTGACATGCCGGTGATCCTCGGCCCGGATGGTCCGAGTCTCGGCGGGTTCGTGTGCCCGGTGACGGTGATCGAGGCGGATCTTTGGCAGTTGGGGCAGCTCAAGGCGGGGGACAAGGTGCAGTTCCTGCCGGTCGATATCAAAACTGCCCGAGCCCTCGCCTTGAAATGGGATCACTGTAGGAGCTGGCTTGCCAGCGAAAACGGTGTGTCAGCGACATCAATGTTGACTGACAGGGCCCCTTCGCTGGCAAGCCAGCTCCTACAAGGGGTTGTGTCGCCTGTGGTATTGGATTTGGGGCGGGACGACACGCGTCTGGTGGCGAGGCTCTCGGGCGACACCCACCTGCTGCTGGAAATCGGCGCCCCCGAACTGGACCTCGTCCTGCGCTTCCGCGCCCACGCCCTCATGCAGGCGCTGGAAAGCAAACACCTGCACGGTGTGACCGACCTCACCCCCGGCATCCGCTCACTGCAAATCCATTATCAGCCCGAGCAACTATCACTACCGGATCTGCTCGGCATCGTTGCCGGCGAATGGGACGCCGTGTGCGCAGCCAAAGACCTGCAAGTACCGTCGCGCATCGTGCATCTGCCGCTTTCCTGGGATGACCCGGCGTGCCAGCTGGCCATCGAGAAATACATGACCACCGTGCGTAAGGACGCCCCCTGGTGCCCGAGCAACCTGGAGTTCATCCGCCGCATCAACGACCTGCCGAACCTCAATGAAGTGCGACGCACGGTGTTCGACGCCAGCTATCTGGTGATGGGCCTGGGTGACGTCTACCTCGGCGCACCGGTCGCCACCCCGCTCGACCCGCGTCATCGCCTGGTCACCACCAAGTACAACCCGGCGCGCACCTGGACCGCGGAAAACTCGGTGGGCATCGGTGGCGCCTACATGTGCGTCTACGGTATGGAAGGCCCCGGCGGTTATCAGTTTGTCGGGCGTACGTTGCAGATGTGGAACCGCTACCGCGACGTTGCCGCGTTCGATGGCAAACCGTGGTTGCTGCGGTTTTTCGACCAGATCCGTTTCTACCCGGTCAGCGCCGATGAACTGCTGCGCATTCGCCGGGATTTCCCCCTCGGGCGCTTCGACCTGAACATCGAGCACAGTCAGTTGAACCTTGCGGATTACCAGGCGTTTCTGGCGCAGGAAGCCGAGACCATCGACGCGTTTCGCGATCAGCAAAAAGGCGCATTCAATGCCGAGCGCGAACGCTGGATCGCCAGCGGCCAGGCGCATTTCGACAGTGAAGAACCGGCCCTGGAGACGACCGAAGAGACGCCGCTGGCCGGCGGCCAACAGAGCGTCGACAGCCACATCGCCGGCAACCTCTGGCAGGTTCAGGTCGAGGTCGGCAGCCGCGTCGAGGCCGGTGACGTGCTGGTGATCCTGGAGTCGATGAAGATGGAAATCCCCCTGCTCGCGCCGATGGCCGGCGTGGTGCGCGAGATTCGCGTGCAACCGGGTTCGGCGGTGCGCGCCGGACAGCGCGTCGTGGTGCTGGAACTCGACTGAACCCATTTTGAAAAGGACTCATTCCATGAACATCAATCTGCAACTCGACGCCGTGCGTGGCGCTTATCGCGACGGCCGCACCACGCCACGACAATTACTGCTGCAACTGCGGGACAAAGCCGCTGCGCTGAACCCGGACTATCACCTGTTCATCCACTTGCTCAGTGTCGATGAACTGGAGCCCTACCTCGCCGCCCTCGACGGTCGCGACCTCGACAGCCTGCCGCTGTACGGCGTGCCGTTTGCGATCAAGGACAACATCGACCTGGCGGGCATTCCGACCACGGCGGCGTGCCCGGCATTTGCCTATGTGCCGGAGCGTTCGGCGACCATCGTCGAACAACTGCTGGCCCTCGGTGCGATTCCGCTGGGCAAGACCAACCTCGACCAGTTCGCCACCGGGCTCAACGGCAGCCGCTCACCGTACGGCGCGTGCCCCAACAGCGTGTTGCCGGAATACCCGTCGGGCGGTTCCAGCGCCGGTTCGTCGCTGGTGGTGGCGCTCGGGATCGCGAGTTTTTCCCTGGGCACCGACACAGCAGGCTCCGGGCGTGTGCCGGCGGCGTTGAATAATCTGATCGGCCTGAAAGCCACCAAGGGCCTGATCTCAACGGCCGGCGTCGTACCGGCCTGTCGTACGCTGGATTGCGTCACCACGTTCACCGCCACCGCGCGGGAGGCCAGTCAGTTGCTGGCACTCACCGCGCGCCTCGATCCACGGGACGAATACAGCCGCAGCAACCCGTTGTGGAACGACGGCTCGGCGTTCGGCACACCGCGGCCGTTCCGTTTCGGCGTGCCGCGTGCGCAGGACCTGCAATTTTTCGGTTGCCCTGAAGGCCCGCTGTTGTTCGGTGATGCCATCGACCACCTCAAGGCCTTGGGTGGCGAAGCGGTGGAACTGGACCTGTCGCCATTTCTGGAGGCCGCCCGCTTGCTCTATGAAGGCCCGTGGGTGGCCGAGCGCTACAGCGTGGCCGGTGAGTTGATGGCGCAAAACCCCGAGGCCGTGTTGCCAGTGATTCGCGCCGTATTGGCCAAGGCACCCGCCGTCGACGGCGTGCAAACCTTTCGCGCCCAATACCGCCTGCAAGCGCTCAAAGCCCTGTGCGACAACGCGCTGGAGGGCCTCGATTGTGTCGTCACGCCGACCATCGGCCGCCCGGTGACGCTGGCGGAACTCGAGGCCGAACCGGTGCTGCGCAATTCGGAACTGGGCTACTACACCAACTTCATGAACCTGCTCGACTACGCCGCCGTCGCCGTGCCCAGCGCCTTCATGGACAACGGCATGCCCTGGGGCGTGACGCTGTTTGGCCGGGCCTTCACCGATCAGTATCTGCTGAGCGTGGCGGATGCCTTGCAGCGTCAGCAAGGCTTGGCCGCAGCTGCACCGGCGCCGGTCGCACGCCATGATCGGGCGCGGCTGGTGGTCTGCGGCGCGCACCTGGACGGGCTGGCGTTGAACTGGCAGCTCAAGCAGCGCGGTGCCCGGTTGCTGGAATCGACATTCAGCTCGCCGGACTATCAACTCTATGCCCTGGCCGGCGGCTCGCCGTTTCGTCCGGGCATGGTCCGGGTGAAGGATGGCGGCGTGGCGATTGCGGTGGAGGTCTGGGAGCTGCCAAGCCGTGAACTCGGCTCGTTCCTGACCGGGATTCCGGCACCGCTGGGGCTGGGCAAGGTGCAACTGGCGGATGGTCGCTGGGAGAGCGGGTTTATCTGTGAGGCGTATGGGCTGGAGGGTGCGGTGAACATCAGCCACTTTGGCGGCTGGCGGATGTATCTGAAAACACTGCTGTGATCTTTCGATTCGCTGGCAAGCCAGCTCCTACAGGGTTAGCGCAGAACTGGTAGGAGCTGGCTTGCCAGCGAAGGCATCAGCCCAGGCACCGCGGCACCTGGTCCCAGCCGATTTACCCTATGAATCCAGCAGTTATTTCCCCACAGCCCGATGACACCTTGCACAGCCTGCTGTCACGGGCGGATCATGCGATGTATCGGGCCAAACAAAGTGGCCGCAACCGAACCTGCGTAGAGAAGTCTCACTCCGTCCATGAACCAGCCTGATCTCTGCCCCGCCTGCGGCGCCCCCAACGACTGCACTCTGGCTGACCCGCGAACCGCCGACCGCGCCTGCTGGTGCTACGGCGTCAGCATCGACCCGGCGGTGCTCCAGGCGCTGCCGACGGAACTACGCAACGCCTCGTGCCTGTGCCCGCGTTGCGCCGAAGTCGAGACGCAGTTGCAAGCAGCGCCCGAATCGTTCTAGTAAGATGCGCGCCCCTTTCCTCACTGATCCTTAGTCATGCGCGTCGACCGTTTCCTCAGCAATCTGCCGTGCTTCAACCGTAAGCAGGTACGCCTGTTGCTGGTGGAAAAACGCGTCAGGGTTGACGGAAAAGTCGTCAGCGACCCGCACAGTGAAGTCCGCGAATTCAGCCGCGTCGAAGTCGACAACGACGTGCTGCAAGTCGGTAAACCCCTGCGCCACTTCATGCTGCACAAACCTGCCGGTTGCGTCAGCGCTACCAAGGACCCGCAGCACCCGACCGTGCTCGACCTGATTCATGAACCGGACAAGGAAGAACTGCACATCGCCGGACGCCTGGATTTCAATACTACCGGTCTGATGCTGATCACCAACGACGGCAGCTGGTCGCGACGCTTGACCCAACCACAGACCAAACTGCCCAAGGTCTATTACGTCGAAACCGAACAGGACATCGGCCCCGAATACGCGATCAAGTTCAGCGAAGGGCTGTACTTCGCCTTCGAAGACCTCACCACGCAACCGGCCGGGCTAGAGCTGCTCGGGGCAAAATGCGCACGCCTGAGCATCGTCGAGGGCCGTTATCACCAGGTCAAGCGCATGTTCGGCCACTTCAACAACAAGGTGATGCGCCTGCACCGCGAACGCATGGGGCCGTTGGTGCTCGATGACGCGTTGGAACCGGGCGAATACCGCCCAATGACCGATGAAGAGATCGGATCGGTCTAAACACGCGACCGCTGAGCAGAAGTTGTAGAACAATTTACCAACAGCACTTGCGCGATGACGTGACCCCTGCTTGAATCAGGACGTCGGCCGAAATGTGACCGACGAGTCACCACATACTTCTAAGAAACTTTTTGCCGCTAGGAACCCAAGGGTTCCGGCCTCATCCGGCAGACTGCCCGCCAATAACAATACCCGTCGACCTGCCTGCAATGGATCGACATGGGCCTCTCAAATTCCAGGCGTATGCCTACCTGTCACAAAGCTCGTGCAATCTCTATTGCGCGCATACCCGCTTGCCAGGAGTCTTATGACATGAGGCCAGAAATCGCTGTGCTGGATATACAGGGTCAGTATCGGGTTTACACGGAGTTCTATCGCGCAGACGCCGCAGAGAAGACCATTATCTTGGTCAACGGCTCGATGGCCACGACTGCGTCGTTTGCACAGACCGTGAAAAACCTCCATCCGCAGTTCAACGTCGTCTGCTACGACCAGCCCTACGCGGGCCGGTCAAAAGCCCACAACCTGCATGAGAAAATGCTCACAAAGGAAATCGAAGGGCAGATCCTGCTTGAGCTGATCGACCACTTCGCCGCCGAGCACGTGCTGTCGTTTTCCTGGGGTGGCGCCGCGACCATGATGGCGTTGTCGCAACGACCACGGCGCATCGAAAAAGCCGTGATCAGCTCGTTCTCTCCGGTGATCAACGCACACATGCTCGACTACCTCGAGCGCGGCGTCGAACACCTCGGCAACCTGGACCGCGACCGGGTCGGACACCTGGTGAACGACACCATCGGCAAACACCTGCCGTCGTTGTTCAAGCGCTTCAACTATCGCCACGTCAGCTCCCTGGCCGAACATGAGTACGGGCAGATGCACTTCCACATCAACGACGTGCTGCACAGCGACCGCCAGTGCTACCTGCATGCGGCGAAAAAAATCGACGTGCCAGTGCTGTTCCTCAACGGCGAATGGGATGAATACACCGCCGCCGACGACGCCCGGTTGTTCGCCAGCCACGTACAACACAGCACATTCAGCACCCTCCAGGCCACCGGCCACTTTCTCGACATGGAGCACAAAGCCGCCTGCCGAGACAGCCGCAACGCACTGATGGGCTTCCTGAAACCTTCACAACACGAAAGCCGACCGCGTTACCACTACGTCCAGGACCACCATGCATTGGCAATCTGAAATAGAGTCATCGCGAGCAAGCTTCGCCCCGCAGCGTTAATCGCATTTCTGTAGGAGCGAGGCTTGCCCGCGAACGACCGCCATGCGGTCTATGCATCGTTTCACCTGCGCTAAAGCCATTTGGTGCAAAGAAAAACTTCAAATCCCCGCGCGTATCTGGTACAAAGTCAGCCGCTCTGAGCGGGTGTCGTATAATGGCATTACTCCAGCTTCCCAAGCTGATAACGAGGGTTCGATTCCCTTCACCCGCTCCACTATTTTCAAGGCTTCCAGCAGCGTCCGTACGCATCGTCAACGAGCTGAGGGGCACATTGGGGGACGTTTAGTCTCACCATCTAGCGGCAGACCAAATCCTCCCTTCGCCATACCGCCACGCCACTTCATGTTGCCCCGTCGGAAAACGATCTGGCCGGTCTAACGCGCATCAAAATCAAACGTTGGAACATATTCTGAGCCGAGCAGGTGTGGACATTTCGATGTCACAAAATCATCACTTAGCAAATCATTCGAACTCTTGTATTCACTCGTGAGAATGCCAGTGATATTCAAAAGCGTATGCGACAAGGACGAAATGCTAGCTCTTTGATTTTCCCTTTCCTTTAACTTTGAAAGCTTGAGCGCTTGCTCGCTTGAAATATTATCGGACGCCCAGACAAACGCCGAAACCAACATATCATACTTATTGCCAATTCCATGACCCAACAGCCCTCGACTATCATCCATGATATTTTCGCCATGGTCCGATGAATAAAACAATATCGATGGTCTTTGACTCAATTTCAATTGATCAATAATCGAGCTTAACAGCCAGTCCGTATACAAGATGGAATTATCATAATCCGCGGCGATTTTATCTTTTACGCTATTGCTTGACGGCTTGAATTTTTTGAAGTCATCTGGATACCGGCGCGAGTACTCGAAATGACTGCCCTTGATATGGATAAATATGGCTTGTTTTTGCGTAGCGCCGTTGTTTAATATTTTTTCATATTCCGGCATCATTGCTCCGTCATAGCTCCTTTCAAAATATTGACTACTTTGTGCCTCTGCTGCTATTTGCGGAATTATTCCGCCGAAACTATCGACTTCCTGCACTGACAACCAATAGGTCATGTAACCGGCTGCGCGATATATACCCACCAAGGATTTTTTTGACGCAATGGCATTCCAATCCGATATGGGCTCAAGGCTGAGCATTGAGGGAACGGCGGCCGAAGTATATGGGGCTGTCGTACACATGCGATTGAACTTGTAAATCCCTGCCAGCCTGTCGAGATTCGGGGTGGTCTCCTTGTCATATCCGTAGAGAGACCAATTTTGCGGCCGCGATGACTCACCGATTACAAAAACAACAGTTTCTATATTTGACTCATTCGAAACACTGGTTATTTCCACCTCCGATTCCCGGCGCCGCTTGATAAACTGCTCCGATTGCAAATACAAGTAAGTAGTGAGGCCGACTTGCGATAAGTACCCGGCGGGCGTGCTTTGATCTTTTGCAATGAGATCCAGGACCGCAGGTTTCCCGAAAGAATTGAATTTGACTGTTTTATAAAAATACGCGCCATACCCCAAAAGCAAGGCACTAATTACCAAAATAAAAACACCCTTGCTTTTATAAAATTCACGCTTATACAAGCCTATGAGCCCTACCCCATAGAAAGCGACGAATATTATCAAAACAATGGTCACCGGCCGCCAATAAGTCAGCAAAAAATCGCCCGTTTCCTTGTAGCTGTTCAGACCGATAAATAGATAGGCCGCCGTTAATCTCGAATTGAAATTCAGAACAAGGAATAGATCGACGGCCGCCAACAAATAGAACGGAAGCAGAACGACGTGAGTTTTGAACTGATTGAACGAAGCGAATCGAATCGCCAAAAGCCACAACACTGAAATAGCAGTGGTATACATGGCCAACAAATCAATTTTCGAGTATCGATGGTTTGTGATCAATCTAATTATTATCGGCGACAACAAAAAAGCCCACAACACTAAGTTTGGCCATTCCGCTTTAAGTATTTTTGCTGGGGAATCGATGGCTTTTACTGATTTTTTCATAGTCTAGTTGTTCTCGTCGGATACCAACCTGCTACCCAAAGGTTAGCTCAGTTGGCGTATAGCGCCACGAGGCTCACCCTGCATTCACAGCGCAAAATCGACCCGCCGGGCCAAGCGCTCGTATAGTTTTGGTACAGATCCGCCCCTGCTCGTAAAGAAGCAATAGCGCTGCGTTGAGCCGGACGGGAGATACCTTATTCTCCCGGCTCACCCTTTGCCCCGAGATCACCATGGACAGGTCAGAGTTGGGAATGATGATCGTTTCAATGATCGGGTTGTTCGGCTTTGCTTCGTTTATTTTTGAATACTTGAGTGCCAGGCGCTCAAAGAAAAGTAAGCCGCAGTGATTTTCACAGTGGTCAAAAAAAGGACAGATGACGCTGAGCGACGTCTGTCCCTTCTTTGCATCAGCAATGCCGCGACCAGAAACCTCTCGCGATGGCTAACGCCAATCCGTTAAGCGTGACACTGAACATGTGGCGAGTGAACAATGCCTCGGTCCGACACCGGCTATCTTGAATTTGGCTTTTTCACCAAAAAATTAGTGTTTCGCCATAAAGTCGCTGTCCTGTTAGCGTTTTTCTCGCCTCCGTAAAGGATTTCGTCTCCTGGCAGACGACTGGCGCACCTGTTGCCCGCGCATACGCCTGCGCGGCAAATCCTTGCAATACACATATCACTTCAATTCGGCCATGCCTGAAGCCATGGCCGCAGAGCCCTCCTAGACTCGATCCCTATCGCCCTATGCGATCGACCCCAGGACGATTTCGGTGGTTATAGTGTTGATTCAAATATTTTAGTAGGTATAGTAACCACAAGCACACCACAAGGAGGTGATGTGAATAGCCGATTTTTGATAAGCCAAATCATTGCGGACGGTTGGTATCTGGTACGTATCAGAGGCAGCCATCATCACTTCAAGCATCCGACCAAGCCGGGGTTGGTGACTGTCCCTCACCCGAAGAAAGATCTGCTCAAGAAAACGGCCATCAGTATTTTGCAACAGGCGCTGCTCTGAGGAGCCCAATGCGCTACGTACGTGGAGGACAATCAACATGCTGTACCCAATTGCAATTTCAATGGGCGACGACCAACACGCCTGGGGCGTGGAAGTCCCCGACATTCCGGGCTGCTTTTCCGCTGGGGAAGATCTGGACGACGCGATGGCCATGGCCCGAGAAGCCATTGAGGGCCATTTCGAGATTCTGGCCGAAGATGGTTCACCCATTCCGTCTGCCAACAAAGTGACCCTGCATGCAGCTAATCCGAAGTACGCGGGCTGTGCGTGGGCACTGGTGGACATCGACGTCACTAAATACCTGGGCAAGGCCCAGAAGCTGAACATCACACTACCCGGCTACCTGCTCAACCGAATCGATGAGTACGTGCTGCACCACCCGGAAGAGAAAAGCCGTTCGGGTTTTTTGGCGTCGGCTGCTCTCAAGGTGCTGCAGCAAGGCTGATGACCCTATTACATTGATATATCAACCGGCCCCAAGTGGCCGGTTTTTTTATGGGCGGGAATTTAGTGAAGCGCTGCAGGCAATTTTCAAGAAAAAGCCGCGTCCTACACGACACTAGGAATTGTCCGTACACTTGCGCATTGCTGTGCCTTTGTCATGAGCCCTAAAGTCCGAGCGCGCCCAAATGGCGTATCGGGTTTGGCGACTCGATGTCAGCGGCATAGGAACCTTCGAGCTTAACTCGGAGCGTTTTTAATCGCACTTGGCTGCCTTTTTTCGGTAGCTGTGCGTGGGAGACCTTCGGGTCTGCCGGTTTTGCCGTTGCCCGGTTCGCCAACCCGCGTACAGCCACCACCCTAATGAGATGGTCAGCCCAGTACGGGAACCCCGTTAAATCTAAACTTACCGGGCTTCTCACTGATTTGCGGAGACCTCTCATGGATATCTTGGACTTGCTCGGCCTGGATATTGGAAAAAGCACCTTTCATCTCATAGGGCACGACCCCGAAAGGGACTGCTACGCAGTCCAACGGGAGCAAGCTCCCTCGCCACGGGTTGCCATCACTCACGGGAAAATTGTGCTGTCATGTGAACAATCCCATGAGAGGTCCCAAACATGACCCAAAACATCTACGACGACCCTAAATTCTTCCAGGGCTACAGCCAGATGGCCCGCTCCATCGGCGGTCTCGATGCCGCGCCGGAATGGCCTGCACTGAAGGCCATGCTGCCGCCAATGCAGGGTCTGAAGGTAGTGGATCTCGCTTGCGGCTACGGTTGGTTTTGTCGCTGGGCCAGTGAGCAAGGCGCCGAAAGCGTGCTCGGCCTGGATGTTTCGCAGAAGATGCTGGAGCAGGCGCGCAAAACCAGATCCGCTTCGAACATCCGTTATGAGCGCGCCGATCTGGAGCAGCTCAATCTGCCCACCGCCAGTTTCGATCTGGCCTACAGCTCCCTGGCGCTGCATTACATCAAGGACTTGCCGGGGTTGTTCGCCAGTGTCCACGCAGCCCTCAAACCCGGTTCGCATTTCGTGTTTTCCATCGAACATCCGATCTTCATGGCACCGCGTAATCCTGGCTGGATCATCGATGCCCAAGGCAGCAAGAGCTGGCCCGTGGACGCTTATCAGAGTGAAGGCGAGCGCGTGACCAATTGGCTGGCGGACGGTGTGATCAAACAGCATCGCACCATTGGCACGTTGCTCAACACGCTGATTGGCGCTGGATTCAGCATTCAGCACGTCGACGAATGGGGGCCGAGCGATGCCGAGGTGGCGGCGCAACCGGCCCTTGCCGAAGAGCGGGAGCGGCCCATGATGATGTTGGTCGGCGCTCAGCGTTGATGGATAAAAAAGGGACGGATAAGTCTGTCGCTTTTTCGCATCAGCGGGTTGCGACGATAAACAGTCGTGGGAACGGCAACAGCACCGAACCATCGGCCAAAGCCGGATACGCCTGTTCGATAGCCGCTTGATACCGCTTCAGATACTGCGCCCGTTCCGCTTCGTCCAGCGGGTCGAGGAACGGCCGCAACCCGCTGCCCTTGAACCACTCGACGACACCCGACGCACCGTCCGCGAGCGGATGATGATAGGTGGTGCGCCACACATCGACGCGGGCGCAGTGGGGCTTCAACATCGAGTAATAGCCACCGGCATCAGCCATTTCCGTGCGTTGCCCGGCAGCACCGGCCAGTTTGGTGGCCCAAGGGCCATGAGCTGCCACTTCGCGCATTAAACGGTGTGAAGGCTCATTGAGGTTGTCCGGCATCTGAATGCCCAAGGTGCCACCTGGTGCAAGCTTGTCCACCAGCGAAGGCAACAGCGTCGCGTGATCAGGCAGCCACTGCAATACCGCGTTGGCAAATATCACATCGAACGGGCCAGTGCCGCTCCAGCTATCAATGTCCGCGATGTCGAAACGTACTTGCGGCAGACGCTTGCGGGCGGCTTCGATCATGTCGGTCGAACTGTCCAGCCCCTGCACCGAGGCGCCGGCAAAGCGCTCCACCAGCAACTCGGTGGAGTTACCAGGCCCGCAACCGATGTCGACGGCCGTACGCACGTCCCCGGCAGGAATGGCCGCCAGCAGGTCACGGGCGGGACGGGTGCGTTCATCTTCAAAAGCGACGTACTGTTTGGCGGACCAACTCATTGCGTTCTCCTGTCGGTGCGTTGTCCTCGGGCCGCTACGATACCGCGGCAAGCACCGCTAAAGGTTTCAGAAAATCACCTTTTCGGTCACATCGAATTTTCATTCGACCGCCACTGCCTGAAAAATCCAACACAAAACCCCAAGCCGCATCTGGATCAGTGCCGAACAGAAAAACGGCGCGTGACCGAAATCCCGCGCCGTTTATGTTCAATCCTTGTGCTCAACTTTTGGCCTGCAATGCCTTGGCCATTTGCAGATGATTTTGCAATTTGGGCAGGGTTTCTTCGGCGAACGCCTTGATTTCCGGCACGTCGGTGGTCTGTGCTTCCTGCTGCAACTGATCGATGGCTTCCTGGGTGGTCTTCACCTGACTGGCTGCATAGGCCTCATCAAAGGTCGTCCCATCCATGGCTTGTGGCATCAGGGCTTTGGCCTTTTCGACAATTTCTTCGCGCGGGGCGACGGGCAAATCCAGTTGCCTGGCGATTTTCGCCAGGTGCTGGTTCGCAGTGGTGCGGTCGTTGATGACGACGATGGTGTAGTCCTTGACCTCTTTGGACTCGGATTTCTGGTGCGCCAGACGACTGGCTTCGATGTCGGCCATGCCTTTGGCCGAGGCTTCGTCGATGAATTCGGCGGATGACTGGGCAAAGACGCTACTGGCAAACAGCCCCAATAACGTGGCAAAACTGGCATTACATAATCGGGTGGCCATCCGGTTCATGGTCGCGCCCTCCTTGAAAAGTTCAAACGGGAGCTTTCGCCCCCGCTTCTCAATCAAAACCACCCGCATCCTTTAGCGGGATTTCTGACCGCCCTTGCGGCCCATGTCGGGTTTCGCCGGGTCTTTTTCGACGGTCGTGGTGGTGGTTTTCCCACCCTTGCGACCGGCTTCAGAAGCCTTCGTTCGATCGTTGGCGAAATTCCCCGAGTTCGAGTTTCTTGAGCTAGGCATGATTCTCTTCCTCTTGGTGATAGTCGCGGCGAGCTGTAGCCCCCATAGAATCTGAAGTTGCGCGTCCCAAAAGGTTTAGAAAATTATGTGGATACCACGACGAACGGTGCCTGGTTTTCAGACCAGTCGCAGGTGATGCTCGCGTTTGGCGCAATACATCGCTTCGTCGGCATGCCTGAACAATTGCTTCTCTTCGGTGCCGTGATCGGGGTATCGGGCGACGCCGATACTTGGCTGGATGTTCAGGCTGTGCCCGTCCAGACGCAGGGGCTGGACCAGGACCTGACGGATTTTCTCGACCACGATGTCGGTATCGTCCGCAGCGCGAATGCTGTGCAGCAACACCACGAACTCATCGCCGCCGATGCGTGCCACGGTGTCGGTTTCCCGCACGCAGCCCTTGAGCCGGTTGGCCACCGCTTGCAGCAGCATGTCGCCGACCGCGTGGCCATGGGTGTCGTTGACGTGCTTGAAGCGGTCGAGGTCGACGTACAACAGCGCCATGCGCCCGCGGTCTTCCCGGGCCACTTGCAGTGATGCCTTGAGCCGGTCGCGCAGCAGTTCGCGGTTGGGTAACTGGGTCAGTTGGTCGTACTGGGCCATGTATTGCAGGCGGGCATGCAGTTGCTTGCGCTCGATGGCGGTTGCGACCTGGGCGCAGACGTATTGCAGCAGTTCCTTGTCTTGCTCGGTGTAGCGCTCGCCGCCCGGAATGCTTTTGACGATCAACGCACCGATGGTGCCGTTTTGCGAGTTCAGCGGCACACCCAGCCAACACGGTGCGTTCTGCTCGGTTAACAGCGCTTCGAAGCCGGCAGGCGGTGTGCACTGGTCCGGGGTCAACAGGATCGGCTGCCCCGTGCGGATCACTTCGGCGCACAGGCGCCCGGTCATTGTTCCGGGCTGTTCGGGCTGTGGCTCGTGGTCATCGACGTGATAAGGGAAATTCAACTGTGCGCAGCGCTCGTCGTACAGTGCCACGGAAAAATTCAGTGCCGGCAACCATTCGCCGATGATCATGTGGATGCGTTTGAACAACGCCAGCAGATCCTCTGCCGCATGGGCCGCCTCGGAAATCGCATACAGCGCGGCCTGCCGGGATTCGGCCTGCTTGCGCTCGGTTATGTCGCGGGCCACCGCGATGCGCAATTGATCGTCCTCGGACCAGCGCGCCGACCAGAGGATGTGCACCACGCGACCATCCTTGCGCAGGTAGCGGTTTTCGAAGTTGAGCTTGGGCTCGCCACCCATGATTTCCCGGGCGGCATCGAGGGTTCGCTGGCGATCGGCCGGGTGCACCATGTCGATCATCGGCTGGCCGATCATCTCATCCGCGCTGTAGCCGAATATGCGCTCGCACGCCGCACTGACAAAGACGAAGCGGCCCTGTTTATCCACCGCACAGACGGCGTCCAGCAACAGATCGATGTAGCTCGCCAGCGGCGCGGAATTTCGGTTTTCCATGGTTCAGCGTGGGTGTCCCGATAATGCAGCGCTTATCAATCATCCCTGCCCTGTCGGCCTTGCATCCTTGTGATCATATTCAAGCCTTGTTCGGCATCAGCCCCGGCAACGCATGGACCAGCGCGTTAATGGCGAAACCGATGAACATCACCCCGCACAACCGGGTGATTGCCAGTTCATGACGCTGGTACAAGCTGCGCACTCGCCGCGCACCGACAACGCCAATGAGAATAGCGTAGGCGAGCAACCCGCCGACGAAACTCAGGGCGATCAGCGCCGGCAGCATTGACCAGTTGAGCAGTTCCGCGCGGCTCGACAACAGTGCCGTGAACGTCGCCACGGCCACCGGATAGGCCTTCGGATTGGTCAAACCGAACAGAATGCCGTGCCAGAACGGTTGCCGCGCCGGCCCCCGTGGCGCATCAGCGCTGCTGCGCCGGGCGCGCACCGCACGCCAGCCGAGCCAGAACAGGTACAGGCCGCTGAGCACACCGAGCACGTCGAACGCGGTACTGCCGATCTCTCGCGCACCGACAATCGCGATCAGCGCCGTACTGCACCAGATCACATCGCCGAGCAAATGCCCGCACAGAAACCCCGCCCCGGCCCGTCGCCCATGGGCCGCGCCAATGCCGAACACCGCCAGCACACCCGGACCGGGGGTGATGCCGTAGATAAAACCCGAGGCAAGCACGGCCATTAGCAACGATGGGGTCATGGGGAGTCCTTTTGAACGGCGTGGTGAATGGTCGCCAGTCTATATCAGGTCATTGCCTGTCGACTGAAACATCTCGACAGACGAACGGGCTGGCCCCGCCTCACTGATGACGGTGTAGTATGTTGTATTACAAACCACTACATCGAGACCACCATGTCAGTTATGTCCCTGCGCATACCAGACGAAATCGCCGATACCCTCGCGAGTCTTTCCAAGGCAACGGGCCGCAGCAAATCATTTCTGGCCGTGGATGCGCTGCGTGAATACCTGGCCCGTGAAGCGTGGCAAATCGAGGAAATTCAGAAAGCCTTGAAAGAAGCCGATGAAGGTGACTTCGCGACACAAGAAGAAGTAAACGCAATGGCTGACAAGTGGACGGCGAATGCGCGTTGAGTGGTTGCGTACGGCGTTAAAGAATCTGGATGACGAAGCCGCCTACATCGCCATCGAGAATCCAGAAGCTGCAGCAGATTTTGTTCGAGCGATTCTCGCCAGTGTCGATCACCTTGCGCGATTTCCAGCGACGGGTCGTGAAGGACGCTTACCCGGTACCCGGGAATGGGTCATGCCTGATCGCCCCTATTTGATTCCCTACCGGGTTCGCCAAGGTCGGCTTCAGGTACTACGAGTTTTTCATACGCGTCGCCTGCCACCTTCCAATTGGTAAAGGCCATTTTAGAAAAGCTTCTAGCGTTCGATCCCCTCCCCAATCCTCCGATTCAACCAGTTCAATGCCTGATCCCCACCCCGCCGTGTATGCCACGCCAACACAAAAGTGAACGATGGAATGTGAAACGGCGGTGGCACGACAACCAATGTGGACTCATCGATATCGCGTAAGCCGCGCGATGCGACGGTGAGGATCAGGTCGGTACCGCTGATGAGCTGCGGGGCGACGCTCCAGTGTGGCAGGCTGATGGCGACACGCCGGCGTTCGCGCAATGCGGTCAGCGCCCGCTCGATTTCCGGGGTGCCGCTGCCGCGCATCTCCAGCAGGACGTGAGGGCGTGCCAGATAAGTGGGCAGGTCGAGTACACCATCGGCGGGCAGGCTTTTGCGGTCCAGCAGGCAGGCGTAGTGCTCTTCGAACATCGGCGTGCTGCGCAACTCGTTGGGCATTTCCGGGAATACACCGGCGGCGACATCAATGTCACCGTTGAGCACCCCTTCGAGCATGCTTTCGCGGCTGCCATGGCTGATTTGCAGGTCAATGCCCGGCGCTTCGCGGCGCAACGCTCGGATCAGCCCCGGCAGGACAATGGCGGCGCCGTAGTCGGACATCGCCAGGCGGAAGGTGCGCTGGGTGATCGCGGGATCGAAGGCGTTCGGCGCCAGCAGCGCTTGCACCTGGGCCAAGGCTTCGGCCAGCGGTGCCACCAGTTCCAGCGCTCGCGGAGTCGGTACTAGGCTGGCACCGGCGCGCACCAGCAGGGGATCGCCGAGCAGGTCACGCAATCGCGCCAGCGCATGACTGACCGCTGGCTGGCTCAAGTGCAGACGCTCGGCCGCCCGGGTCACGTGTTGCTCGCTGAGCAAGGCGTCGAGGATTACCAGCAAATTGAGGTCGATGCGTCGAAGATCATTCATCTGCTGCATGTTCTGAATAGCAAAACGGAATTTAAATCTGCGCGACGAATACCCTAGAGTCCAGCAAAACCTGTTGGAGCATGAACATGAGTACGTTGCATTGGGTCGGTCTGATAGGGCTGGCGATAATCGCCGGGGCGGTGGTGCCGTTTCAGAGCGCCATCAACGTCAATCTCGGGCGCGGGTTGGGCCATCCGTTGTGGGCGACGCTCGCCTCGTTGCTGGTGAGTGTTGTGGTGTTGTTGCCGATCATCGTTGCAATGCGCTTGCCGTTGCCGTCACTGGCGTTCATCAGCAAGGCGCCGCTCTGGATGTGGGCCGGTGGCGCGTTTGGGGTGTGTTTTATTTCCCTGGCGTTGGTGCTGCTGCCCAAACTCGGGGCCGCGGGGTTCATGGCATTGGCGATGGCGGGGCAAGTGGTGGCGTCGTTGTTGCTGGATCACTTTGGCTGGTTTGGGTTGGTGGAGCGGCAGGTCACCTTGCCGAAGGTGTTTGGGGTGGCGCTGTTGATGGCAGGGGTGGTGTTGATTCAGTTTAGTGCCGGTGCGGAAAAAGCGATGACAGCGACTTCTTGAAGATCAAAAGATCGCAGCCTCCGGCAGCTCCTACGGGGATGCGTGGTCCGTGTAGGAGCTGCCGAAGGCTGCGATCTTTTAAAACTTATCGAGTGTGCGCAACTTCTGCGGCAATCCCCACAGCAACAGCGCCACCGCGATCAGCGCACAGACACCGATGACATACAGCGCCGGCGTGGTGCTGCCGGTCAGGTCCTTGATCCGGCCGACCATCACCGGGCTGACGATGCCGCCGAACTGGCCCAGGGTGTTGATCACCGCAATCCCGCCGGCAGCGCCCGCGCCGGCACCGGCCAGCAGTTTCGGCGGCAAGGTCCAGAAGCTCGGGATGGAGGCGATGATCCCGGCACCGAGCAGGCCCAACGCGACAATCAGGAAGGTCGTGTGGTTGGCGAAGATCCCCGCGCAGAAGAACCCGATCGCACCGACCGCCACCAGACCGGCGACAAACTTGCGGCGCTCGCCAGAAGCATCGGACAGGCGTCCGATCACCACCATGCTGATGGCACCGCAGATGTACGGGATGGCTGTCAGCAAGCCGATCATCACCGGACTTTCGGTCCCTGCGCTGCGGATCAGTTGTGGCGCCCAGAAATTCAAGCCGTAGGACGCCACCTGAATCAGGAAATAGATCAGGCCCAAGGTCAGGAAACCCGGAATCCGCAGCGCGGCGAGCAGCGAACCACCGCTCTTGTGCGGCTCATGCTGGGCGATGCGGCTGGCCAGCAGGGTCTTCTCCGAAGGCGTCAGCCAATGGGCGTCTTCGATGCGGTCCTTGAGCAGGGTCAGCACCAGCAAACCGAGGCCGATGCACGGCACGCCACCGAGCAGGAACAGCCAGTGCCAGCCGCGCATTTGCAGCACGCCGTCGAGGTGTTGCAGCACAAGCCCCGAGAACGGCGCGCCCACCAGGCCGGCGAACGCCGACGACAGGAACAGCATCGAGGTGATACGCCCGCGATAGTGCTGCGGGAACCACAGGGTCAGGTAGTACAGCACGCCCGGGGCAAACCCCGCCTCCATCGCACCGATCACGAAGCGCAGCACGTAGAACTGCCATTCGCTGTTGACGAACACCATGGCCGCCGTGGCCAGGCCCCAGGACATCATGATCCGGGCGATCCAGCGGCGTGCGCCGACCTTGTACAGCATCATGTTGCTCGGCACTTCGAAAATCACGTAACCGACCACGAACAACCCGGCGCCGAGGCCGTACGCGGTGTCGCTCAGGCTCAGGTCGGTCTGCAGCTGAAACTTGGCGAAGCTGATGTTGATGCGGTCGAAAAAGGCGAACAGGTAGCAGACCATGATCAGCGGCATCAGGCGCCAGGCGACTTTACTGACCAAGGCTTTTTCGGTGTCGTGGCTAACGGCCGGGCTCGCGCCGGCCTCCAGTGCATTCAGGCTCATTGCAGTTCTCCAGGCGGACTTCCCGTGGGTGTCCGATTGTTTTTGTTGTCTGGTTGAGGTGTTTTTTACTGTGGGAGCGAGCTTGCTCGCGATTGCGTCGGGTCAGCCAACATTGATGTTGACTGTGACTCAGTCATCGCGAGCAAGCTCGCTCCCACAGGGGCTCTGTGGTGTCAGGTGGGGATCGGGTGCAAATCACAATTGCGCCCGGCCTTGGCCAGTTGTCCAGGCACTTCATGGCCGAGCAGCGCCGGCAGTCCTCGGGACAGTTTCAGTAGCAGCGGCAAATCGATACCGGTGTGAATGCCGACTTCATCGCACAGGTTCACCAGATCCTCGGTGCAGATGTTTCCCGACGCCCCCGGCGCAAACGGGCAGCCGCCGAGACCACCGAGGGCCGCGTCGAAGCGCCGGGCACCGGCCTCGTAGGCGGCCAGCACGTTGCACAGGCCGAGGCCGCGGGTGTTGTGAAAGTGCAGGGTCAGGTCCGTCGGGGACACCCGCTGCAGCACCCGGCGCACCAGTCGGTCGACCTGACGCGGGTTGGCCATGCCCGTCGTGTCGGCCAGGGTGATGCCCTGGATGCCGAGCTCCTGATAGGCCTCAACGATGTGCAGTACACGGTCCTCATCGATCTTGCCCTCGAACGGGCAGCCGAAGGTGGTGGCGATGCTGGCGTTGAGTCGCACGGTACTGTCGCCGACGAACTGCACAATCTCGCCGAACGCGGCCAATGAATCTTCACAACCCATGCGCATGTTCGCCCGGTTATGAGTCTGGCTGGCAGACATCACCAGGTTCAGCTCATCGGCACGGCACGCCAGTGCCCGTTGCGCGCCTTTGAGGTTGGGGATTAGCGCGACGTAGATCACCCCCGGTTGCCGGGCGATGCCCTTGAACACCAGTTCGCCATCGCGCAGTGCAGGAATGGCTTTGGGTGACACGAACGAACCGGCTTCGATGCGGCTGAATCCGGCCTGCGACAATTGATCGATCAAGGCAATCTTGTCGTCGGTTTCAACCCAGGTCGGCTCGATTTGCAAACCGTCGCGCGGGGACACTTCCTGCACGATCAGGCTATCGGAATAATCAGTGATCATTGCACCACTCCTTCGACTTTCAGGCGTTCGATGTCCATCGCGGTCAGGCCCAATTGCGCGAGGATGCCGTCGGTGTGCTGGCCCAGCCCGGGGCCGGACCAGTTCACGCCGCCGGGCGTCTCGGAGAGTTTCGGCACGATGCCCGGCATCTTCACCGTGGCGCCACCGGGCAGCTCGGCATTGAGCAGCATGTCCCGCGCCTGATAGTGCGGATCGGCGACGATGTCGGCCACCGAATAGATGCGCCCGGCCGGGACTTCGGCGGCTTCCAGGGCGGCCAGTACTTCGTCGATGGGCAGACTGCTGGTCCAGTGGGTGATGGCGGCATCAAGCAGATTGCTTTTGGCCGCACGCCCGTCGTTGTGAGCGAATTCCGCCGCCTCGGCCAGATCGGCGCGGCCGATGGTTTGCATCAGGCGCTTGTAGATCGGATCGCTGTTGCCGGCAATCACCACGTAGGCGCCATCAGCCGTCAGGTAAGTGTTGGACGGCGCAATACCCGGCAAGGCACCGCCGCTACGTTCGCGCACATGGCCAAGCATGTCGTATTCCGGCACCAGGCTTTCCATGACGTTGAACACGCTTTCGGCCAGGGACACATCAACGATTTGCCCGCCGCCCTGCCCGGTCTTGACCCTTAGCAGCGACATCAGCGCACCGATCACCGCATGCAACGAAGCCAGGGAATCGCCAAGGCTCACGCCAACCCGCGCCGGCGGCGAACCTGGCGTGCCGGTGGTGTAGCGGATGCCGCCCATGGCCTCGCCGATGGCGCCAAAACCCGGACGATCGCGGTACGGGCCGGTCTGGCCGTAACCGGAAATCCGCACCAGCGTCAGGTTGGGATTGAGCGCGTGCAACACGTCCCAACCGAGGCCCAGTTTCTCCAGGGCGCCGGGGCGCAGGTTTTCGATCAGCACATCGGCGCTGGTCGCCAGTTGCTTGACCAGTTCTATACCTTCGGGGGATTTGAGGTTCAGCGCCAGGGACTTCTTGTTGCGTGATTGCAGGTACCACCACAACGAGGTGCCTTCGTGCAGCTTGCGCCATTTGCGCAGGGGATCGCCCTGGCCCATGGCTTCGATCTTGATCACCTCGGCGCCGAACTCGGCCAGCATGCGCGCCGCAAATGGCGCGGCGATCAGCGTGCCGATCTCGATCACTTTGATCGCACTCAAGGGGGCAGTCATCGCGGGGTACCTCTTGTTCTTGGAATATGCGCCAAGGCTAGAGGACAGGGGGCTCGGGAATCCAACCTTCAGTTAGCAACGGGCGTTCGCGAAATGCGAACGCTCGACAAGAGGATTATCGCGACCTTCAGTCCGCCATCGCGAGCAGGCTCACTCCTACAGTTGATTCGTGGCGATCACACATCCCCTGTAGGAGCGAGCCTGCTCGCGATGAGGCCCGCCCATTCAGCCGAGAACTATCAGGCTGAACCCCGCAAATGCTCAAACAACATCCGGCTCACCGGCGACAGCAACGCCTCATCGCGCACCACCAGAATCAAGGCCCGGTCCGACCATTCGTCCGTCAACGGCACCGCGTGCAAGCCCAGTGCCCGGCCAAACAATTCATAGGCCCGCTGCGGAAGGATGCCAATCCCCATGTTGGCCTGGATCATCCGGCACATGGCATCGAACCCTGGCACATGAATGCGCACCCGCAACACCTTGCCGGCCTCACGGGCTGCGGCATGGGTACGCATGTTGATCGAACTGGCGGCATGCAAGCCAACGTAATCACTGCCCAGCGTATCGGCGAACGCCACGCTCGACCGGCTCGCCAATGGATGATGGGGCGGCATCAACACCACCAGTTTGTCCTGGCGATACAGCACGCTGTGCAGGCCCTTGATGTCACTGTCGATGGAACAGATCCCGAGGTCGGCCACCCCGTCGAGCACGCCCTGAATCACCCCGGCGCTGGGCCGTTCTTCGAGGTCGGTCTTGACCTGTGGGTGACGCTCGGAAAAATCCCGCAGGTCCTCGGGCAAAAACTGAATGATCGCCGACAGGTTGGCGAGCATCCGCACATAGCCGCGCACACCGTGGCTGTGCTCGCCCAGTTCAAGGCCCATTTTTTCGACGTTGAACAACATCTGCCGGGCATGGTGCAGCAGGGTTTCACCGGCCGGCGTCAGTGACATGCCCTTGGCCTGGCGCACGAACAGACTGATGCCCAGCGCCTCCTCCAGCTCCATCAAGCGCTTGCTCGCCGCCGAGACGGCAATCGCTTCGCGCGAGGCGGCACGGGTCAGCGTGCCTTCTTCATGGACGGCGACGAACAGTTGCAGAGTGATCAGGTCGAGACGGCGGATCAGGCTTTTTTGCAGCATCGGGTACTCGGCGAAGTCGGCTCAGGCAAAGTCGCAGCATAGCGTTCTTCGCCCGCGTCGTGCCGTGGTCCGGGCACCGGTCGTGATAAAGTCGCCGCCCACAGACCTTTTGCCGTGAGACGAAGACCGCAATGACCGATTTCCAGGATGTCGATGCCCAACTTGAAGACTGGAACGTCTTGCGCAACACCGCTTCGTTCAGTGGTTTGCTGGTGGGCAACGGCGCCAGTCGCGCGGTGTGGGACGATTTCGGCTACGAGTCGCTGTTCGAAAACGCCCGCACCGTTGAAGAAAAACCCCTGAGCCCGTCCGAGCTGAGCGTGTTCGATGCGCTGCAGACCCGCAGTTTCGAGCAGGTATTGAGCGCACTGAAAACCACCAGCCGGGTTAACAAGGCCCTGGCTGTCAGCTCCGCCGCCCCACGCAATCGCTATTACGCGATCAAGGAAGCGCTGATCAACACCGTGCATGCGCTACATATCCCGTGGCGGCTGGTGGTGCCTTCGACGCTGGCGACGATCAATCAGGAACTGACCAGTTATCGCACGGTGTTCACCACCAATTACGACTTGCTCTCCTACTGGGCGGTGCAACACCAACCTGGGGCGATTACCGACCTGTTCCAGGGAGGCGAACCCGGTTTCGACCTGAGCGACACGGCCACCGACAAAACCCGTTTGCTGTACCTGCACGGAGGCCTGCACCTGGTGCGCAACCAGGACGGCACGGCGCGCAAGCTGATGTCGACCGAGGGCACGTTGCTGGGCAATTTCGCCATCAACAACACGATCAAGACCCTCGACGACGTGCCGCTGTTCGTCAACGAAGGGCCGAGCGCGGACAAGCTCAAGACCATCCGCAGTTCGGACTATCTGTCGTTCTGCTACGAGCAACTACTCGGTCACGGCCAGGCACTGTGCATCTTCGGCCATGCGTTGGGGGAGCAGGACAGACATATCATCCACGCCTTGCGCCTGGCGAAACCGCAGGTGCTGGCGATCTCGATTTACCCGCGCAGCAAGGCCTTCATCCAGCACCAGAAACGGCATTACGCGAAGGTGTTTGAGGGGACGGGGGTTGAGTTGCGGTTTTTTGATTCGAAGAGCCATGGGCTGGGTGGTCCGAAGCTGGCGGTTCCGGTCGAGGTTTAGCGGCGACGCAGCTGCCGCTATCGCGAGCAGGCTCGCTCCTACATTGGAATGCATTCCCCCACAGGGATTTGTGCTGGATTTGAAAGCTGTACTCAAAACACCGGCAACGTCTTGTCCTTGACCACCTTGGTCGAGCCGTTGGCCTTCACGCTGGCGATACCTTTCTCCATGGCTGCAGCGGAGGAATAAGCCTCGCTGCTGCCGATGATCTCGTGGTTGCCCGCCTTGAGGTTGAAATACGGATGGCCATCCTTGGTGGTTTTCTTCTCGTAACGTTCATCCAGCTGGCTGTTGGCCTGGACCGAGGCGATGCCTTTGTCGGCGGCGGCGTGGGTGGTGTACAGCTCGCTGGTCAGAATGGTCTCGGCGTTGGCCGCCTTCAGGACAAACCTGAACTGGCCATTGCTGCTTTTGCTCACTTCATACCATCCGGACATGCTCTTTCTCCTGGGTGATTGAGAGGTTGCGCGCTTCACAGTAAAGACCAGCCTGGTGTTTCTGTCGCCTGTACCGGCCCCATCGCGAGCAAGCTCGCTCCCACAGGTTCAGCGTGACCCCTGTGGGAGCGAGCTTGCTCGCGAAAGGGGCAATGCGGTTGCAGCTATTTCACCACTGCCCGCACCACCGACAACTCCGGCGCCGATGTCCGCCGCTGGCTCAGATACCGCGTACAACTCACCCGCAGGAACGAAGCGAAATTGACCACCTCACCGCGATAGTCCATCACCTCTTCATACAGCTTGGCGATCAATTGGTTGGTGGTCATGCCGTCGACTTCGGCGATTTCGCTGAGGATGTCCCAAAACTGATTCTCCAGCCGCAGGGTGGTGACCACCCCGCAGATGCGCAGCGAGCGGGAGCGCGATTCGTAGAGTATCGGGTCGGCTTTGACGTACAGCTCGCACATGGACCTATCCCTCGTTACAGCGTGATTTTGGTACCTAGCAACCCCAGGAAACCGGCCAGCCAGTTCGGGTGTGCAGGCCAGGCCGGAGCCGTGGCCAGATTGCCCTGAACATGGCCGTCCGTCACCGGAATGTCGATATACGTACCGCCCGCCAGGCGCACTTCCGGGGCGCAGGCTGGATAAGCGCTGCACTCGCGACCTTCGAGAACACCCGCGGCCGCCAGCAACTGCGCGCCATGGCACACGGCGGCGATAGGTTTGCCGGCCTTGTCGAATGCGCGCACCAGTTCCAGGACTTTTTCGTTCAGGCGCAGATACTCCGGCGCACGGCCGCCCGGAATCAGCACGGCGTCATAATCGACGGCGTTGACCTTGGCGAAATCAAAGTTCAGGGCAAACAGGTGACCGGGTTTTTCACTGTAGGTCTGGTCGCCTTCAAAGTCATGGATCGCCGTGCGCACAGTCTGGCCGGCGGCTTTGTCCGGGCAAACGGCGTGTACCGTATGGCCGACCATCAGCAGCGCCTGGAACGGCACCATCACTTCATAGTCTTCGACGTAATCACCGACCAGCATCAGAATTTTTTTCGCAGCCATGGGGAGGACTCCTCTGGAAGTGGGCTTGCAGGAGTATTCAAGGTAGTCCTTATCCGGCTGGGCGGGTAACAACCGGCTACTACGAATGCACAGGACCACTGTAGGAGCTGCCGAAGGCTCGCAACTGTACGGATAACTCTGCACCTAGCTGTAACAGCGGCTTACACCGGGTTTATGGCTAGATAACACCACCTCCCACCTTCCACGATTCTGGTTGCCATCATGTCCTCGCGCGAAAACACCGGCATGGCCCTGGGCCTGCTCGGCGTTGTGATCTTCAGCCTCACCCTGCCCTTCACGCGGATCGTCGTGCAGGAACTGCACCCGCTGCTCAACGGCCTGGGCCGGGCACTGTTTGCGGCGGTTCCTGCGGCGTTGCTGTTGCTGTGGCACCGGGAAAAATGGCCGACCTGGAAGCAGGTCAAAGGCCTGACGCTGGTGGTGGCCGGGGTGATTCTCGGCTTCCCGGTATTGTCGGCCTGGGCCATGCAAACCTTGCCGGCGTCCCACGGTGCGCTGGTCAACGGTTTGCAGCCGCTGTGCGTGGCACTGTATGCCGCGTGGTTGTCCCATGAGCGGCCTTCGAAAGCCTTCTGGGCCTGCGCGGCATTGGGCAGCGCGTTGGTGCTCGGTTATGCACTGATCAGCGGTGCCGGCAGCATTCAGGCCGGAGATTTGCTGATGCTTGGTGCCATTGCAGTGGGCGGATTGGGCTACGCCGAGGGAGGCCGACTGGCCAGGGAGATGGGTGGCTGGCAGGTGATCTGCTGGGCGCTGGTGTTGTCGACGCCGCTGCTGATCGGCCCGGTGGTGTATCTGGCGCTGCAGCATCAGGGCGAGGTTTCCGCCAAGACCTGGTGGGCCTTCGGTTATGTTTCGCTATTTTCGCAGTTCATCGGCTTCTTCGCCTGGTACGCCGGGCTGGCCATGGGCGGCATTGCCCGGGTCAGCCAGATCCAGTTGCTACAGATTTTCTTCACCATCGCCTTCTCGGCGCTGTTTTTCGGTGAACATGTGGAGCCGATTACCTGGCTGTTTGCTGGCGGGGTGATCGTGACGGTGATGCTCGGGCGCAAGACAGCAGTGCGCCCGGCGCGGGTTGCTACCGCATAACCTGTAGGAGCCGGCTTGCCGGCGAAGGCGTCCTTGAGATCGCTTTCGCTGGCAAGCCAGCTCCTACAGGATTGTGGGGGGATTAGAGGTAACCGTCAGCGCGCAGCAAGGTTTCCAGGCAATGCTCGCTGATGTGATAGAAATCCTTCAGCTCCTGAATCTTCGCCAGCAACAAGGCCGGGGCCACCGGCTCGGCGCGTTTGACCGCCAGGATCATCTTGTTCTTGTTGGTGTGGTCCAGTGAGATGAACTCGAACACTTTGGTCTCGTAGCCGCAGGCCTCAAGGAACAACGCGCGCAAACTGTCGGTGACCATTTCCGCCTGCTGGCCCAAGTGCAGACCGTATTGCAGCATCGGCTTGAGCAGCACCGGGCTCTGGATTTGCAGGCGGATCTGCTTGTGGCAGCACGGCGAGCACATGATGATCGCCGCGCCGGAACGGATGCCGGTGTGGATCGCATAGTCAGTGGCGATATCGCAGGCATGCAGGGCGATCATCACGTCCAGCTCGCTCGGCGCCACGCTGCGCACGTCACCGCACTTGAACACCAGGCCGGGGTGCTCAAGCTTGGCGGCCGCTGTATTGCACAGGGTGACCATGTCTTCACGCAGTTCGACACCGGTCACCTCGCCTTGGGCCTTCAAGGTGTTGCGCAGATAGTCGTGGATTGCGAAGGTCAGGTAACCCTTGCCCGATCCGAAGTCTGCCACGCGCACTGGTTTGTCCAGCGCCAGGGGCGACGAGGTCAGCGCATGGCTGAACACTTCGATGAACTTGTTGATCTGCTTCCACTTGCGCGACATCGCCGGGATCAGTTCATGCTGCTTGTTGGTCACACCCAGGTCGGCGAGAAACGGCCGGCTCAGGTCAAGAAAACGGTTTTTTTCACGGTTGTGCTCGGCCGATGGCACTTCGCGCAATTGTTGAGGTTTGCTCTTGAACAGCGATGACTTGCCCTTTTTGCTGTATTCGAGCTGGGCTTCGTCGGTCAACGCCAACAAATGCGCATTTTTGAACGACGCTGGCAGCAGCTCGGCAATGCTCGCCACGCCTTCGGCCAGCGGCAGGTTCTTGGTGATGTCGCGGGTCTTGTAGCGGTAGACGAAGGACAGGCAAGGCAGCGCCTTGACCGTCACCGGTTTGATGATGATCCGCTGCAGGTCCGTTTCATCGCCCACGTACTTGGCCAGCACCAGTTTGATGAACGCATTTTGCTCGAGGCTGGTTTGCACCAGGTCGATGAACTGGGCGTGATGATCCGGCGCGAGGCTGGCGGGAGTGGCGGTGACGGACATGGAAAAACGGCCTCAGGCGATGCAAATCGGAGAATGCCGGTATTTTAAGGGGGACGAGGACTTTGGGCACGGGGTTATTTTGCGGCAGGTCCCAGTCATGGTGCCCAGGACCTCAATACAACCGCTGAAAACTCAGGGTTCCACCAGGCGAAGCCTGCGGTTATTCGGCGAGTTGATGATGTGTTTGACGATCAGCCCCACTGGCACCGCCCAAGTCAGGCCATTGGCAGGGTCCGTCACCACGGCGACCGTTTCGGAACTGGCATCGATATCCAGGCGCCGCCGGTCGTTGCACGACTTGAGTACGCCGTAGGCACGGCTGACCAGCCTTTCCGCCAGGTACATCGGTACATCCATATTCTGCAGATGCTTCACCGCGCGACAAAACAGGACTTGATCATCGTTCCCCCCTTCACTTTCATGGCGCCCCAGAAACGCTTGGGCTATAGCCAACAGTTCCTCATTCATATCTGCATTTTCATCGATGACCTTCATGCTCACGTCTCCTGCGGCACGTCTGTCGTGGCAGGATTGATTGCTACGGGCCGGGCGGCACGGCGCAAATCGGGTCCGGCGCAAGGCAGGCGTACGGCCGGATTGGGCATGCCACTGGGCGAAAGTTCATGGGTCATTTCAAATTCGGCACGCACGGACCAACCGCAAACTTCCGACGTGCATTGCAGATACGCCACCCGCAGGAAAATATGTCGGCCTTCGCTGGTGCGGATGCGCATCCTGTTCAAGCAGTGCGGGCACACCATTTTATAAGTACTCATGCTTGATTCCCGACGGTCATTGGGTGGCAATCAACCTGATCAAACGCAATACTGCTTGAGAGTTTCATCGCGGCGCTCCGGTCTTGCGAACAGTGTCTGCCAGACATAAGGAAGTGCATCGGGCAGTCGCGTAATGGGTTCGAGCCATGCTCGTAGGAAATCACCCTGATAGCATTAGGAAGTTTCGACATCGTATTCTTCTGACTCATCTTTGATGATTGATTAGTTACAAGAAAAAAAGTACTCATTACGCATAAATTAGTCACTCAAAAAGCATATGTCAAAAGGAAGAGGCTCAAATTGCGTAGCAAAAAATCACAAGCTGTTCTGGCTCGTTTAAAGCAAATTACAGGTACTAAAACCGATGTTTCTTTATCTTCGGCGCTACAGATCAGCCCGCAAACCCTTAGTAGCTGGAAAGGCCGCGACAGCACGCCGTACTCATTATGCGTAGAAATTGCTCAAACTCGGGGTATCTCCCTTGATTGGTTGCTGCTGGGCGAAGGTCCGATTTTGAGACAAACAGTTACTAATTCTTCGGAAGCCAATCAGGAAAGCACAACACGGGAAAACACCATTCTCACGCTCTGGCGGTTGCTCGACGAAGATGATCGCTGCGCCATACAACACGCACTCGAGGAAAAGCAACGACTGCGTGATATGGAACTCAGGCTTTCCGAAATGGCCTCCATTCTGGCAACACTTAAACCTTCGAATGAAACTTGATGACCTATGTAATCCGAAGTTTCATAGCTTCAAGACATGCCGCGCCCGCCACCCACACCAAAGCAATCCATTCATGGCCCCTCATCTTCGCCTTCGCAGGTGTCGAATGATTTCGCCGATACCGACGCTATCGATCCATTGCATGAACTTGATGCTGATAGGAATAACAACCAGTGCGCAAAGAAAGGCTGTCACGCCTGCTGTCAGAAAAGGCACCAGCGGATGTGCGACAGGCGTGAAGAGGTAACCGACACCCGCAGACAGCGACCAGGAACCGATGCGTTGCCAGGCCTTGAAGTCAGTGCGAGTGGTTGTAACCAGCCACGCGCCGAGCATTGCACCAAACAGTACCTCGCCATCAACCACTGGCAGTGATGCAATCCCCATTCCCAACATGAGCCCACTGATACCGTTGTAGGTCGAATCAGTCAGGCTCATGTGCACCTCGCGCAACGACCGAATCCACGATGATCGCTCCCGACTCGATCGCCTTGAGCAAGGCAGAACTGCGAGTGCTGACGTCGAACTTTCGGCGAATATTGGCGAAGTGAAAATTAACGGTAGATTCCGCGCAATTCTCGATCCTGGCGATTTCCCAGGAAGTCTTGCCCTTGAAACACCACATCAGGATTTGTGTTTCTTTCGCCGTCAGCTTCGCCGTTGGTGTACTTCCCTCTCCGCCGGGTGCTACCCGCGCCAAAGAGTCATTCGATTGTTGGGTTGACATAAGAATCCCTCTTTGCGGGAACACCCGTCGCTGGGCGTCCACTGTTAGAGAGAAATACTGACGATCAGGCCGAACCCGAACAATCGACGGGAGTTGTAGCGGCGAGCGCTACATAACACGATGAAAAGTCTTAGCCGAGTACTACCAACCGGTTCGGCAACTCATTGCGCGCATGGGTCACTGGCACATGCACTTTGAGCAATTCGCCACAGGCTTCGATGCAGCTGACAAACCCTTGCAGCGTCTGCCCCTGCTTCACCTGTTGGGTGAACGTGGCGACAATGGCGTCCCAGTTCTTGTTGTCCAGGCGACTGGAAATCCCTTCATCCACCAGGATCTCCACATAACGCTCGGCCTCGGAGACGAAAATCAGCACGCCAGTGCTGCCCTCGGTGTGGTGCAGGTTCTGCTCCAGGAACTGCCGGCGCGCCAGGTTCGAGGCGCGCCAGTGGCGCACCGAGCGCGGGATCAGATGGGTGGTGACGTTCGGCAGGCGGAACACCAGGCACAGCACAATGAAGAGCGCCCATTGCACCATCAGCAGGCTGTGCAGGGTCAGCCAACCGGTGAGGTAATGCACGACGCCCGGCACCAGCAGCGCCAGCAGGCTGGCCCACAGCAACGGGATGTACGCATAGTCGTCGGCGCGGGCCGCGAGCACGGTCACCAGTTCCGCATCAGTATCGCGCTCGACCCGGGCAATTGCCTCGGCCACTTTGCGTTGTTCGTGTTCAGTCAGTAATGCCATGTCGTGAAGTGCCTGCTCGTTTTTATTATCACCAGCCGCCGGACGAACCGCCCCCGCCGAAACTGCCCCCGCCGCCGCTGAAGCCTCCACCTCCACCGCCGCCGCCAAATCCACCACCGCCAAAGCCGCCCCCGGATCCGCCGGAGCCGCCCCGGCCGGCGGGAAGGATACCGAGCATCTGGCACACAAAAACAGTCAGGATGAACAACATCAGCAAAAACACGAACAACCCGGGATGCCGCGAGACGAAATCGCCCCCCGGATCGCCTCTGGATTCATACGCCGTGGAGGGTTCGTCCAGGGGGTTGCCGCCCAGCACCACCAGCATCGCCGCCACGCCGTCACTGATGCCCTTGCTGAAGTTGCCGGTCTTGAACGCCGGGGTAATGACCTGGTTGATGATCACCGAACTCTGGGCATCGGTCAGGCGATCCTCCAGGCCGTAGCCGACTTCGATGCGAAGTTTACGCTCGTCCCGGGCGACGATCAGCAAGGCGCCGTTGTTCTTGTCCTTCTGCCCGATGCCCCAGTGGCGGCCGAGTTGGTAACCGAAGTCGGCGATGTCTGTGCCTTGCAAATCCGGCAAAGTCACGACCACAAGCTGCTCGCCGGTGGCTTGCTCATGGGCCTGAAGTTGTTGGCTGAGTTGCTGGCGCACCGATGACTCGATCATCTGCGCATTGTCGACCACCCGCCCGGTCAGCGCCGGGAAGCTCAGCTCGGCCCGGGCCGTGATCGTCACCAGCCAGAACAACAGCAACAGGACTGTTTTAAACACACGCATTAGCAACCTCTTCCGTCCCAAGCCTGGCCCTGTAGGAGCTGCCGCAGGCTGCGATCTGTTGATCTTGACCTTTAGCGCTCGCGAAAAAATCAAAGTCAAAAGATCGCAGCCTGCGGCAGCTCCTACAGGGTTGATTCAGAATTTGACCTCGGGGGCCTTTTCCGACCCCGGTGTGGCTTCGAAGGTCTCGCGCACCGGCAGGTCGCTGTACATCACGCTGTGCCACAGGCGACCGGGGAACGTGCGGATCTCGGTGTTGTATTTCTGCACCGCGAGGATGAAATCACGCCGGGCCACGCTGATCCGGTTCTCGGTGCCTTCAAGCTGCGATTGCAAGGCGAGGAAGTTCTGGTTGGCCTTCAGGTCCGGATAGCGCTCGGAGACCACCATCAAACGACTCAAGGCGCCACTGAGCTGATCCTGGGCCTGTTGGTACTGCTTGAGTTTTTCCGGGTTGTCGAGGGTCGAGGCATCCACCTGGATCGACGTGGCCTTGGCCCGAGCTTCAATGACCGCCGTCAGGGTCTCTTCCTCATGTTTGGCGTAGCCCTTGACGGTTTCCACCAGATTGGGAATCAGGTCAGCACGGCGCTGATACTGGTTCTGCACCTGGCCCCAGGCGGCCTTGGCCTGTTCGTCGAGGGTCGGGATGTTGTTGATGCCGCAAGCGGTCAGCAACGTGGCCAGCATCAGCAGCGTGGCGACCTGCAGGCGCGAACGGTAGATTGGACTTGCATTCATCAGGCTGAAGCTCCCTTGTACATTTCATGAAAAGACCGACCGTGAAACCTACTGAGCCGGCTCTTGGGGCATAATCGCCCGCGCCTCTGGATTGCAACGGGCCGATGGGCTAAAAAGAGGCCCTGCGCAAAAACGCATCCGCCATCTGGCTGTGGTTTTTTGGCTCTGGTCTTTTGAGCGGGCACCCGAACAACAATAGACGCTCCCTAAATTTTGGCTGGCCGGCGTGTGCATCGCCGTTTGGGCCCTTGAGAAAACTATTCATGAAGAAGCTGTGTTTGCTGGGCCTGTTCGTCAGCCTGGCCAGTCATAACGTATTGGCCGCCACGACACCCGCACCCCTGGAGAACAAGGAAGCCTTCGTCAGCAATCTGATGAAGCAAATGACCCTCGATGAAAAAATCGGCCAGTTGCGCCTGATCAGCATCGGCCCGGAAATGCCCCGGGAGCTGATCCGCAAGGAAATCGCGGCGGGCAACATCGGTGGTACGTTCAACTCGATCACCCGCCCGGAAAACCGGCCGATGCAGGACGCGGCCATGCGCAGCCGCCTGAAGATACCGATGTTCTTCGCCTACGACGTGATCCACGGCCACCGCACCATTTTCCCGATCCCGCTGGCCCTGGCCTCGAGCTGGGACATGGACGCCATTGGCCTGTCCGGGCGCATCGCCGCCAAGGAAGCCGCGGCTGACAGCCTCGACATCACCTTCGCGCCGATGGTCGACATCTCCCGCGACCCGCGTTGGGGCCGTACTTCCGAAGGCTTCGGCGAAGACACCTACCTGGTGTCGCGCATAGCCGGCGTGATGGTCAAGGCGTTCCAGGGCACTGGCGCCAACGCGGCCGACAGCATCATGGCCAGCGTCAAGCACTTCGCCCTGTACGGCGCGGTCGAGGGTGGCCGCGACTACAACATCGTCGACATGAGCCCGGTCAAAATGTACCAGGACTATCTGCCACCGTACCGTGCGGCGATTGACGCCGGTGCCGGCGGAGTGATGGTCGCGCTGAACTCGATCAACGGCGTGCCGGCCACCGCCAACACCTGGCTGATGAACGACCTGCTGCGCAAGGAGTGGGGCTTCAAGGGCCTGGCAGTCAGCGACCACGGGGCGATTTTCGAGCTGATCAAGCACGGCGTTGCCGCCGACGGTCGCGAAGCGGCGAAGCTGGCGATCAAGGCCGGCATCCACATGAGCATGAACGACACCCTGTACGGCAAAGAGCTGCCAGGGCTGCTGAAGTCCGGCGAGATCCAGCAGAGCGACATCGACAATGCCGTGCGTGCGGTACTGGGCGCCAAGTACGACATGGGCCTGTTCAAGGACCCGTACCTGCGCATCGGCAAGGCCGAGGATGACCCGGTCGACACCTACGCCGACAGCCGTCTGCACCGCGCCGAGGCCCGCGATGTGGCGCGTCGCAGCCAGGTGCTGCTGAAAAACCGCAACGAAACCCTGCCACTTAAGAAGACTGCAAAAATCGCCCTGGTCGGTCCGCTGGCCAAGGCGCCCATCGACATGATGGGCAGCTGGGCCGCTGCCGGTAAACCGGCGCAATCGGTGACCCTGTTCGACGGCATGACCAACGCCCTTGGCGCTCAATCGACGCTGATCTACGCTCGTGGCGCCAACATCACCAGTGACAAGAACATCCTCGGCTACCTCAACTTCCTCAACTTCGACGCCCCGGAAGTGGTGGATGACCCTCGCCCGGCGAACGTGCTGATCGACGAAGCAGTGAAAGCGGCCAAGGACGCTGACGTAGTGGTTGCCGCCGTCGGCGAATCCCGTGGCATGTCCCACGAATCGTCGAGCCGCACCGACCTGAACATCCCGGAAAACCAGCGCGAGCTGATTCGCGCATTGAAAGCCACCGGCAAACCGCTGGTGCTGGTGTTGATGAACGGCCGCCCACTGACGATCCTCGAGGAGAGGGAGCAGGCTGACGCGATCCTGGAAACCTGGTTCACCGGCACCGAGGGCGGCAACGCCATCGCCGATGTGCTGTTCGGCGACTACAACCCGTCGGGCAAACTGCCGATCAGTATCGCGCGCTCGGTCGGCCAGATTCCGACCTACTACAACCACCTGACCATTGGCCGGCCGTTCACCCCGGGCAAACCGGGCAACTACACCTCGCAATATTTCGATGACACCACAGGCCCCCTGTACCCGTTCGGTTATGGCCTGAGCTACACCGAGTTCAGCCTGAGCGACATGGCCCTGTCGTCGACCACACTGAACAAGACCGGCAAGCTCGACGCCAGCGTCACAGTGAAGAACACCGGCAAGCGTGACGGCGAAACCGTGGTGCAGTTGTACATCCAGGACGTGGCCGGCTCGATGATCCGCCCGATCAAGGAACTGAAGAACTTCCAGAAAGTGATGATCAAGGCCGGCGAACAGAAGGTCGTGCACTTCACCATCACCGAGGACGAGCTGAAGTTCTACAACACCCAGCTCAAGTACGCGGCGGAGCCGGGCAAGTTCAACGTGCAGATCGGCCTGGATTCCCAGGACGTGACGCAGCAGAGTTTTGAGTTGCTGTAACCTTTAAAAGCAAAAGATCGCAGCCTGCGGCAGCTCCTACAGATGTACCTCATCTCAATGTAGGAGCTGCCGCAGGCTGCGATCTTTTGATCTTGCTCTACCCCCGTCGATCCAGCAGATTCACCACCACCCGATCCACCCATCCCCACACCCGCTGCTTGACCCGCCGCCACAATGGCCGACGCTTCCACTCCTCCAGGCTGACTTGCTGGCTCAGGGCGAAGTCGTGTTCGAAACTCGCGGCCACCGACCGGGTCAACCCGGGGTCCAGCGCTTCCAGATTGGCTTCCAGGTTGAAGCGCAGATTCCAGTGATCGAAGTTGCACGAGCCGATGCTCACCCAGTCATCGATCAAGACCATTTTCAGGTGCAGGAAACACGGCTGGTACTCGAAGATCTTCACCCCGGCCTTGAGCAGTCGCGGGTAGTAACGATGCCCGGCGTAGCGCACGGACGGGTGATCGGTACGGGGCCCGGTCAGCAGCAACCGCACATCGACGCCCCGGGCAGCCGCCCGGCGCAAGGAACGGCGGACTTTCCAGGTCGGCAAAAAGTACGGCGTGGCCAGCCAGATCCGTCGCTGGCCGCTGTTCAGGGCGCGCACCAGCGATTGCAGAATATCCCGGTGCTGGCGGGCGTCGGCATAGGCCACCCGGCCCATGCCCTCGCCCATCGATGGCACCCGAGGCAGGCGCGGCAAGCCGAAATGCGAGGCGGGACGCCAGGCGCGACGATGGCGGTTGGCGATCCACTGGCGGTCGAACAGCAACTGCCAATCGAGCACCAGCGGCCCGGTGATTTCCACCATCACTTCGTGCCATTCGCTGACGTCTTCCCCCGGGGTCCAAAACTCGTCGGTGACACCGGTGCCGCCGACCACTGCCATGCTCTGGTCCACCAGTAACAGCTTGCGGTGATCGCGGTAGAAATTTCCGACCCAGCGCCGCCAGCTCAGGCGATTGTAGAAACGCAGCTCCACCCCGGCGGCCATCAGCCGCCGGCGCAAGGTCAGGGTGAAGGCGAGGCTGCCGTAATCATCGAACAGGCAGCGCACCCGCACCCCACGCTCGGCGGCCTGTACCAGGGCCTGGACCATGGCTTCGGCACAGGCGCCCGCCTCCACCAGATACAACTCCAACTCAACCTGTTCTTCGGCGCGGGCAATCGCCACCAGCATGCGCGGGAAAAACTGCGGACCATCGACCAGCAGTTCGAAGTGGTTGCCTTCACGCCAGGGAAAAATCGCTCCGGCCATGTCAGCGCGCCGTAAAAATCAGCACCGCACCCACCGGCACTGACAGACTGATCGCCGAGAGGCCGGCCATTTTGCGCAACGTCTCCAGACCAGGCGTCAGATCGAAATCCTCGGCATTGATCACCAGCGGTTCGAGGGTCACCACCTGGAAGCGCCGGTCATCGAGACGGGTCGCCAGCAGTTCGGCGGGGTATTCGTGTTGTTTGCCGTGCAGGTCCACCATCAGCGGCAGGCGCAACTCCAGCTGTGCGCCGGGAGCAAGATCATTGATCGGGCGCAGATCGATTTTCGTGGTGATCAAGGCGTCGGGAAACCGGTCGATCTGGAACAGTTCCTTGCGCATGCGCTCATCGCGCAACGCAATGCCGCTGTTGATCGACTCCAGCTCGACTTCCACCTGCGCCAGTCCTTCGGGATCGACCTTGCCGTGCAGCACCAGAAAGCGCTGCACTTCGCAGACATTGGCGTTTTTGGTGCTGACGAACGACAGGCGCGAAGACTCGCCATCCAGGTACCAATCGGCACGGGCCGACAACGCAGCACCGGCCAGCAGCAGGAAAGCGAGGGGTTGAAGGGTGGAGCGCTTGAACATAGAGACTCGTGGGGCAGATAAACCTGTGCTGAACCTTAACCGGCCTTCAGCGCATTGCAAGCCATCCGTTACCCCATCGCCACAAAAGCCCTCCTCTCACCCAGGCACTTCATCGCACTCAGGGCTGCAAGCGACAGCCCTGGCGCTCGCCGATCCACACTGCGCTGTTGCTGCGGCCCATGCCGCTGACCGTTACCCGCTTGCCAGCAACATCATCGGTAAAGTCGCTGGCGGGCAGCCACTGTTGCACATAACCGTGGCAGTACTCGGCGTCGTTGTTCATCACGTAGCGGCACGAACAGTATTCCTTGGCGGTGTAGGCGCTGATGATGTCGGGGAACGCCCACAGCGCCACCCGCTCGTGCCAGATCCAGCCGAGCAAGGCGATCAGCAGGATCAACAATAGGGAACTGGCTGGTCGACGGCGAATGAAACCGGTCATGGCTGCACCTTCCCGGCAAAGACCTTGAGCGCGAGTTGGAGCAATTGGTTGTGCCGGTAGCTGCCGTCGCGGTCATCACCATAGCGGACGATCACCAGGTGTTCGCTGGGGATCACATACATTGCCTGCCCCCAATGACCCAATGCGGCGAAGGTGTCGGCGGGGGCATCGGGCCAGGGTTGTGCCGCGCCCTCGACGGCTCGATTGAGCCACCATTGGCCGCCGGGTACGGCATCGTCTTTGTGTGCGTGATAGTGAGCGAACGGCTCGCGGTTGAACGCCACCCAATCCTTGGGCAGTAGCTGCTTGCCTCCCCAACGACCTTCGCGGGCCATCAACAGACCGACCCGGGCCAGGTCCCGTGCAGTGAGGTAGGCATAGGACGACGCGACGAAAGTGCCCGTGGCATCTGTTTCCCAGATCGCGTGGCGAATGCCCAGCGGTTCGAACAATGCAGTCCACGGAAAGTCGGGATAACGGCCGGGACCGACGATGGTTTTCAGCGCGGCGGACAGCAGGTTGCTGTCACCGCTGGAGTAGCGAAACGCCTGGCCTGGCGCGGCATAAGCAGCATGGGCCGCGGTGAACGCGGCCATGTCGTGGTGACCGCGGGTGTAGAGCATGGCCACCACCGAAGACTTCAGCGGTGCGTATTCGTAGTCCTCCTGCCAATCCAGGCCCGAGGCCCAGTGCAGCAGGTCGGCCATGGTCATGTCGGGGTGTGTTTGCAGGGGCGGATAAAACTTCGCCACCGGGTCGCCGAGCTTGAACAAGCCTTCGCCATAGGCCACGCCGAGGATCGTGGCCATCAGGCTCTTGCTGATCGACCAGGTCAGGTGCGGCGTCTCGGCCGTCGTCGGACCGGCGTAGCGTTCGTAGATCAACTGGCCGTCGCGGATCACCAGCAAGGCATCGGTACGAACACCCTGGCGAGTGGTGTCATCGCGGGATGGGAAGGCGTAGGCCTCCAGGGCTTGCAGCGCCGGGCCGGTCGGCGTCGGGGCGGTCGGCCATTGCTCGGCGGGCCAGTTTTCGGCCTGGACCGTGAAGCTGAGCAACAGCAGGAAAATCAGGGGCAAGCCTTTGGGCATGGCGGGGGCTCGGAGATTGAACCTGCTGAGCCTAGTCGAGGTTGATGACAGTTCAGAAATTTGTGTTGTCTGTGAGGGCGCTTTCGCTGGCAAGCCAGCTCCTACAGGTGCTGCGTCGAACACAACATTTGTATACGACACAGGTCCCTGTGGGAGCGGGCTTGGTCCGGGCGGCGATCCGACGAAGAGGCCGGTCAGGGCAGCGAAGATTCCGCCAGTGCCTTGGCCAGCCGCTTGCCCCGCGCCCCCGCCGCCAAATCCATCACCGCCTTGTCCCGCTGCCACATCGCCGGCCACTGCGCAGGCCCGCCAGCCATTGCCTCGTCCACTTCAGCCTTGAGCCCTTCGAACTGCGCAAACAACCCGCCAAGCACCACATGCCCGGCCGGATGGGTCGGTGGCTGGCGGCTGGTTTCCGCGCACCCGGCCAACAACCCCAGCAAACGCAGTTGCAAGCCTTGTGGCCAATCGCATTCCTGGCCGACGCCATACAACCACGCCGTCATGGCGCTCAGTACGTAGATGTCTTCCAGCGTGCGGAACGGTTTGACGTACGCGTCCCAGCCATCCCCGGCGAGCAATTCGCACAGTGCGTTATCCAGAGACAAGCAGCCGTGGCTGATGTCCGGCATCAACGGAATCGGCGCCAGCTTTTCCACCCGCACACCCGGCTCACCACGATAGATCACCGCCAGGCTCAAGCGTGGATCGACGCCGGGCTCCTCGCTGCGGGCCGCCACCAGCAGCCAGTCGGCGGCATTGCCAGCGGTGACGAAATCCTTGCGTCCGCTCAGACGCAAACCGCTCAGTCGGGTTTGCATGTCGGCCGGGCGCAGGCTGCGCTGTTCGGTGGCGCACAGCGCGCCGAGGCTCAGCGGCGCACTCGGCCAGAGCATGCGCAAGGCCGCTTGATACCCCACCAGAAACGCCAGCCCCGGCGTCGCCATCAACCGCCCGCCAAGCACGGCCAATTCGAACGGCGTGACCGCTCCCAACTGCTGCAACAAGGTCGCGAAACCTTCAGCCAGATCCGGGTTGGCGGGCAGGCGATCACGGCGGTTCAACAGGATTTGCCAGGGCATAAGAGGCTCCTTGTGGGCTGTCATATAAGCATCACCAAAGCTTAATGGCGATGACACCGGGGCTACATAGCCTGACTTTGCACAACACGGCCAGACAAAGAAAGTCGATTCGCTGTAGCCCAAAGACGGGTGAGCAGCCCGCACGGAGATTCGCCATGACTCAGATCGCCCGCATCAGCGACACCGGCAACGAACGCCGCCTGCAAGCCGAACGCCTGGTGGGCGCCGAGGCATTGCAGGAGGCCCAGGCCTTGCGCTTCAACGTGTTCAGCGGCGAATTCAACGCCAGGCTCAAGGGCGCTGAACTGGGTCTGGACATGGATGACTACGACGTTCACTGCGCCCACATCGGCGTGCGTGACTTGAATACCGGACGTCTGGTGGCGACCACCCGTTTGCTCGACCACACGGCTGCCAGCAGCCTGGGCAAGTTCTACAGCGAAGAAGAATTCAGCCTCCACGGCCTGGTGCACCTGCAAGGCCCGATCCTGGAAATCGGTCGCACCTGCGTCGACCCGGCCTACCGTAACGGCGGTACCATCGCCGTGCTCTGGGGTGAACTGGCCGAAGTCCTGAACCAGGGCGGCTACAGCTACCTGATGGGATGCGCGAGCATTCCGATGCAGGATGGCGGCGTGCAGGCCCACGCGATCATGCAGCGTCTGCGCGAACGCTACCTGTGCACCGAACATCTGCGCGCCGAGCCGAAAAACCCGCTGCCAAGCCTGGACATCCCGTCGAACGTGATCGCCGAAATGCCACCGCTGCTCAAGGCCTACATGCGCCTGGGCGCGAAAATCTGCGGCGAGCCATGCTGGGACGAAGACTTCCAGGTCGCCGATGTGTTCATCCTGCTCAAGCGCGACGAACTCTGCCCGCGTTACGCCAAACACTTCAAGGCGGCTGTGTAATGAGCCGGTTGCGGGTGTACGCGCGAATCGCGCGAGTGCTGGTGGTGGTGACGCTGGGCTTGGGCATGGCCAGCGTGTTCGGGGTGTTCGAGCGCCTGAGCCTGGCCCATTCGATGGCGCGCCGTCAGCGCTGGTCGCGGTTTTTCATGGCCCGCCTGAGCAACGCCCTGCCCTTTGACGTGACCGTCCATGGCGAGCTGCCGAAGACACCGATGCTCTGGGTCAGCAACCACGTGTCCTGGACCGACATTCCGCTGCTGGGCATGCTCACGCCACTGTCGTTCCTGTCCAAGGCCGAAGTGCGCACCTGGCCAGTAGCCGGCTGGTTGGCGGCCAAGGCCGGCAGCCTGTTTATCCGCCGTGGCGCGGGTGACAGCCAGTTGATCCGCAAGCAGATGACCCGTCACCTGGAACAGGCACACTCCCTGCTGATGTTCCCGGAAGGCACCACCACCGACGGCCGTTCGCTGCGTACCTTCCATGGCCGCCTGCTGTCCGCCGCCATCGATTCCGAAGTGGCGATGCAGCCGGTGGCGATTCGTTATGTGCGTGACGGCGAGCCTTGCGCGCTGGCGCCGTTCATTGGCGACGATGATCTGCTCTCGCACTTGATGCGTCTGTTCGCCAACGACCGTGGTGGCGTGGAGATTCATCTGCTCAAGCCAATCGCTTGTGAAGGACGGGAACGCGCGGCGCTGGCGTTCGAGGCGCAGCAGGCGGTGCAGAAGGCGTTGTTTGGTGAAATTGTCGAACCGCAACGAGCACCAATGCGCCCCGCAATTGCAGCGTAAACACATGCCCCCTGTAGGAGCGAGCCTGCTCGCGATAGCGGCTTAACATTCAACGATGATGCTGAATGACAGACCGCAATCGCGAGCAGGCTCGCTCCTACAGTGGTTTTATGGTGTTGGATAGTTCCGGGCAAATGCCTGCAAGTGCGGATAGAACAACCGAAAATCCTCGCTCAACGGTTCATACAACCGCCGCAACTCCTGCATCGCCGCCGCCAGTTCCTCCGGCCGGGTCAGGCGCCGCGAGATCCCTCGCAACACCTGCTCCAGCACTTCGAATTCCTGATACGACCCCAACCAGTCATTGGCCACCATGTACGGTGCAATCTTCGCCAGCCGCTCCGGCAATTGCCGTTCGCTGGACAGCACCCGGTAAACGTCCGAGGTGAACAACGCCAGGGGCCGGTCGGCATACAGCGTCCAGTCCCGGGCCAGGCAATGGTCGAAAAACACGTCGAGCACGATCCCCGCGTAACGACGACGGGTCAGGGAGAAACGCGACAACGCGACGTCCACCAGCGGATGGCGATCGGTGAACACGTCGATGCTGCGATGCAGCTGGATGGCCCCCTCGATTTCCGGAGCGAACTGCCCTTGCAGCCGTCCCTTGACGAAATCGCCATACAGACTGCCGAGCAATTGACCGGGACGCTGACCACCGAGGTGAAGATGTGCGAGATAGTTCATGGGCGCAGCTTAGCACTGCCCTCTTGTCTTGTTACACTCACCATATCGTTATAACTCGATATACCGAAATGTGAGCTAATCAGAGCCAAATCATATTTGTATATCGCGAAATATCGATTTAAAGTTCGCCTCATCGCGATATAGCGTTTTAAACATCACGAGCCCACACCATGACCATGAATCTCGACGAAATAATAAAAGCCTTGGCGCACCCGGTACGGCGAGACATCCTGCGCTGGCTCAAGGACCCGACCGTCGAATTTCCCGACCAGTCCCACAGTAACGAGCACGGCGTCTGCGCCGGGCAGATCGATCAACGTTGCGGCCTGTCGCAGTCCACGGTGTCCGCACACCTGGCGACCCTGCAACGCGCCGGCCTGATCAGCAGCCGCAAAGTCGGCCAGTGGCATTTCTTCAAACGCAACGAGGAAACCATCCAGGAATTCCTCCGCATCTTCAGCAATGAGCTCTGACCCTTAACGTCAGCCAGCCAAAAGGAATTAAACAATGCCCCTCTCGCTACTCATCCTGGCCTTGAGCGCCTTCGCCATCGGCACCACCGAGTTCGTCATCATGGGCCTGCTGCCCAACGTGGCAGCTGACCTCGGTGTGTCGATTCCCGGTGCCGGCTGGCTGGTGACCGGTTACGCCCTGGGCGTGGCCATCGGCGCGCCGTTCATGGCGCTGGCCACCGCCAAATTGCCGCGCAAGGCAGCCCTGGTGGCGTTGATGGGCATTTTCATTATTGGCAACCTGCTCTGCGCAGTGGCCGGCGACTACAACGTGCTGATGTTCGCCCGTGTGGTCACCGCCCTGTGTCATGGCGCCTTCTTCGGTATCGGCTCAGTGGTAGCCGCCGGCCTGGTGCCTGCGAACAAACGCGCTTCGGCCGTGGCCCTGATGTTCACCGGCCTGACCCTGGCCAACGTCCTCGGCGTACCGCTGGGCACCGCCCTCGGCCAGGAAGCCGGCTGGCGTTCGACCTTCTGGGCCGTGACCGTGATCGGTGTGATCGCACTGATCGGTCTGATCCGCTTCCTGCCGGCCAAGCGTGATGAAGAAAAACTCGACATGCGCGCCGAACTCGCCGCACTCAAGGGCGGCGGCATCTGGCTGTCCCTGAGCATGACCGCGCTGTTTGCCGCCTCGGTGTTCACCCTGTTCACCTACGTCGCGCCGCTGCTGGGCGAAGTCACCGGCGTCTCGCCCCGTGGCGTGACCTGGACCCTGATGCTCATCGGCCTGGGCCTGACGGTCGGCAACATCATCGGCGGCAAGCTGGCCGACAAAGGCATGGCCGCGACGCTGATCGGCGTGTTCATCACCATGGCCGTGGTGTCCACCGTGCTCACCTGGACCAGCGTCGCGCTGATCCCGACCGAAATCACCCTGTTCCTCTGGGCCACCGCGTGCTTCGCCGCCGTACCGGCGCTGCAAGTGAACGTGGTGACCTTCGGCAACGCCGCGCCGAACCTGGTATCGACCCTGAACATCGGCGCTTTCAATATCGGCAACGCCTTGGGTGCCTGGGTCGGCGGCAGCGTGATCGCCCACGGCTTCGGCCTGACCAGCGTGCCGCTCGCGGCAGCGGCACTGGCGGTACTCGCCCTGCTGGTGACCCTGATTACTTTCCGTCGGAGCGGCAATCCCGATCTGGCCCCTGCTACCAACTGATCAACCATTACCTCACGAGGGTGCACTAAATGACGACTATTTTCGATCCGATCAAACTGGGCGACCTCGAGTTGGCCAACCGCATCATCATGGCGCCACTGACCCGCTGCCGCGCCGATGAAGGCCGCGTACCCAACGCGCTGATGGCCGAGTACTACGTACAACGCGCCTCCGCCGGGCTGATCCTCAGCGAAGCCACATCGGTGACGCCGATGGGCGTCGGCTACCCGGACACCCCGGGCATCTGGTCCAACGATCAGGTACGTGGCTGGTCCAACGTGACCAAGGCTATCCATGGCGCGGGCGGCAAGATCTTCCTGCAACTGTGGCACGTGGGTCGCATTTCCCACGGTTTGTACCTGAACGGTGAAGCCCCGGTCGCCCCGAGCGCCATCCAGCCAAAGGGCCACGTCAACCTGGTTCGTCCGTTGGCCGACTTCCCTGTGCCGCGCGCCCTGGAAACCGCTGAAATCGCCGACATCGTCGACGCTTACCGCGTCGGTGCCGAGAACGCCAAGGCGGCCGGCTTCGACGGTGTGGAAATCCATGCCGCCAACGGTTACCTGCTCGACCAGTTTCTGCAAAGCAGCACCAACCAGCGCACCGACAACTACGGCGGCTCCCTGGAAAACCGTGCCCGCCTGCTGCTGGAAGTGACTGACGCGGCGATCGAAATCTGGGGTGCCGGCCGTGTGGGCGTACACCTGTCGCCACGCGCCGACCTGCATGACATGGGCGACGACAACCTGGCCGAAACCTTCACCTACGTGGCTCGCGAACTGGGCAAGCGTGGCATTGCCTTCATCTGCTCCCGTGAGAAAGAAGGTGCCGATAGCCTCGGTCCGCAACTGAAGGAGGCCTTTGGCGGCCCATACATTGCCAACGAGCGTTTCACCAGGGAAAGCGCCAACGCGTTGCTCGCCAGCGGCAAGGCTGATGCAGTCGCCTTCGGCGTACCTTTCATTGCCAACCCTGACCTGCCAGCACGTTTGCAGGCTGACGCGCCGCTGAACGACGCGCGTCCGGAACTGTTCTACGCCAAAGGCCCGGTCGGTTACATCGACTACCCGACGCTGTAATCAGCAACCGTGGAAATACAAAAGCCCCGATTCGAAAGAGCCGGGGCTTTTTAATTTGTGACGGTTTGACACTTTCCCCTGTGGGAGCGAGCTTGCTCGCGATGGCGGTGTAACTATCAACGAAGACGTCGACTGACACACCGCTATCGCGAGCAAGCTCGCTCCCACAGGGGCCGCGATCATCGGCAGGTGCTCACAGACTCGACACAAATTCCCTACAAATTACTGAGCTTGCTACCTGTCAACCTGCCGAGTGTAAGTATATAAAGCACCCCATTGTCGAAGGGCGGGTGAAGAACTGTTCATCTTCGGCTTCAACGGTTGACACACAAGACGCCGATTACGCATTTTGCTTTATTTGCACAGGCTGGGGCTGAAGCGCAACAGATCCAGCCCGGTATCGACCCAACGTTCGGCTTCGGCGTGCAATTCAAAACTGTCGGGGGCCAGCAACCATTGGTACAGGATGCCGTCTATATAAGCATGCAAGCTGATCGCGGCGCGGGCGGTGTCGAGGTTTTCCGGCAACTGGCCGCGATTCACTGCATTACTCAGGGCCAGGCCGATCCGCACATTGCATTCGAGGCTGGCTGACACGCGCTGCTGGCGCAGGTCGCACATTTCATCGGTGAATTCGCACTTATGAAAAAGAATCTCATTGATGCGACGGGTTTTCGGGTCCAGCGCAATTTGATGAAACAAATGAATCAACAGTTTGCGCATGCAGCCCAGGGGATCGGGTTCGTCTTCGCTCTCGCTGGCCTTGGCCATTTCTTCCAGCGGCTCATGCAAGGTGTCGAGCATGGCCTGCACCAGATCCGCCTTGTTGCTGAAATGCCAGTAAATGGCCCCTCGAGTGACGCCGGCCAGGGTCGCGATGTCCGCCAGGGTCGTGCGCGCCACGCCTCGCTCGAAAAAGGCCTTTTCGGCCGCCACGAGAATTTGCGCGCGGGTTTCCTGAGCTTCCTCTTTGGTACGACGGACCATGGCAGTACAACCTCAATCAGGGTGCTTCAGCGATGTCTGAATATCAGCTGAATAAAAGTGGGGCGAACGTTCTGGGGGTTCGTCCCCGGCCTACAATTCCAACCTTTCAACGGCTTGTGTAACGGCTTGAGTAACGACGTTGATACGCAGCCTGGGTATTTACAAACAGCCATGTACGTAAGTATATTCATTAGCAAGCTACTTATCCACTCTGCAAACATTTTTCAACCTTCCACCTTTCTAGTGCGCTCCTTGCGCGCCTGACCCGAGGATTTTCATGCAATTCAAGCCAGCTGTTACCGCTCTGGTCGCCGCCGTCGCCTTGGCATCGCTGCTCAGCGGATGCAAAAAGGAAGAGGCAGCACCGGCCGCCCCACCGCCTCAGGTCGGCGTCGTGACTCTGCAACCGCAAGCTTTCACCCTGACATCCGATCTGCCCGGCCGTACCAGTGCGTTCCGCATTGCCGAAGTCCGCCCGCAGGTCAACGGCATCATTCTCAAGCGCCAGTTCAAGGAAGGCAGTGACGTCAAGGCCGGCCAGCAGCTCTATCAGATCGACCCGTCGATCTATGAAGCAACGCTTGCCAGCGCCGAAGCCAACCTGCGTTCGACCAAATCGATTTCCGACCGCTACAAGCAACTGGTCGACGAGCAAGCCGTAAGCCGTCAGGAATACGACACCGCCGTGGCCAACCGCCTGCAATCGGAAGCCGCGCTGCAAACGGCACAGATCAACGTGCGCTACACCAAGGTCTATGCCCCGCTGACCGGCCGAATCGGCCGTTCCTCGGTGACTGAAGGCGCGCTGGTCAGCAATGCCCAGGTCGATGCGATGGCGGTGATTCAGCAGATCGACCCGATCTACGTCGACGTGACGCAGTCCTCGGTCGAACTGTTGAAACTGCGCCGTGAGCTGGAAAGCGGTCGCCTGCAAAAGGCTGGCGATAACACAGCCTCGGTCAAGTTGACCCTCGAAGACGGCAGCGAATACAAGCTGGACGGCAAGCTGGAGTTCTCCGAAATCTCGGTTGACCAGACCACCGGTTCCGTCACCCTGCGCGCGATTTTCCCGAACCCTGACCACACCCTTCTGCCTGGCATGTTCGTGCACGCCAAGTTGCTGGCCGGTGTGAACAGCGCGGCGATCCTGGCCCCGCAGCAAGGCGTGACCCGCGACCTCAAGGGTACCCCGACCGCACTGGTTGTCGGCCCGGACAACAAGGTCGAACTGCGTCACCTCAAGGCCAACCGCACCGTCGGTAACCAATGGCTGATCGAAGACGGCCTGAAGGCCGGCGATCGACTGATCACCGAAGGTCTGCAATTCGTCAAACCCGGCATCGAAGTCAAGGCCAGTGAAGCGACCAACGTAGCCGCAAAGAACCCGGCCCCCGCCCAGGCAGCTAATACAGCGTCTGGCGGTAAAGGGGAGTAAACCATGTCGAAATTTTTTATCGACCGTCCGATTTTCGCCTGGGTAATTGCCCTGGTGATCATGTTGGTCGGGGCTCTATCGATCCTCAAACTGCCGATCAACCAATACCCGAGCATTGCGCCGCCAGCGATCGCCATCTCCGTGGCCTACCCGGGTGCTTCGGCACAGACCGTACAGGACACCGTGGTGCAGGTGATCGAGCAACAGCTCAATGGTATCGACCACCTGCGTTATGTCTCGTCGGAAAGTAACTCCGACGGCACCATGACCATTACCGCGACCTTCGAGCAAGGCACCAACTCCGATACCGCGCAGGTTCAGGTCCAGAACAAGCTGAACCTGGCTACCCCACTGCTGCCGCAAGAAGTGCAGCAGCAAGGTATCCGCGTCACCAAGGCGGTGAAGAACTTCCTGTTGGTGATCGGCGTGGTGTCGCGTGACGGCAGCATGACCAAGGACGACCTGTCCAACTACATCGTGTCGAACATGCAGGACCCGATCTCGCGGACCGCCGGTGTCGGTGACTTCCAGGTGTTCGGTTCCCAGTACGCCATGCGGATTTGGCTCGATCCGGCCAAGTTGAACAAATTCAACCTGACCCCTATCGACGCCAAGACCGCCATCGCTGCGCAGAACGTCCAGGTGTCGTCCGGCCAGCTCGGCGGCCTGCCTGCCCTGCCCGGCACCCAGTTGAACGCGACCATCATCGGCAAGACCCGCCTGCAGACCGCGGAGCAATTCGACAAGATCCTGCTCAAGGTCAACAAGGACGGTTCCCAGGTTCGCTTGAAAGATGTCGCCGAAGTCGGTCTGGGTGGTGAGAACTACAGCATTAACGCCCAGTTCAACGGCGCCCCGGCATCCGGCCTGGCGGTGAAACTGGCCACCGGTGCCAACGCTCTCGATACGGCCAAAGCCCTGCGCGCGACCATCGACAACCTCAAGCCGTTCTTCCCGCAAGGGATGGAAGTGGTGTTCCCGTATGACACTACTCCGGTGGTGACCGAATCGATCAAAGGCGTGGTTCACACCCTGGTCGAAGCGGTCGCACTGGTGTTCCTGGTGATGTTCCTGTTCCTGCAGAACTTCCGTGCCACCATCATCACCACGATGACCGTGCCGGTGGTATTGCTCGGTACGTTCGGGATCCTCGCGGCAGCCGGTTTCAGCATCAACACCCTGACCATGTTCGGTATGGTGCTGGCCATCGGCTTGCTGGTGGACGACGCCATCGTCGTGGTGGAAAACGTCGAACGGGTGATGAGCGAAGAAGGCCTGTCACCCAAGGAAGCCACCAAGAAATCCATGGGCCAGATCCAGGGCGCACTGGTGGGTATTGCCCTGGTGCTGTCGGCGGTGCTGCTGCCGATGGCGTTCTTCAGCGGCTCCACCGGTGTGATCTACAAGCAGTTCTCGATCACCATCGTCTCGGCCATGGCCCTGTCGGTACTGGTTGCACTGATCTTCACCCCGGCGCTCTGCGCGACCATGCTCAAGCCGATTCCGAAAGGCGAGCACGGCACCCCGAAACGCGGTTTCTTCGGCTGGTTCAACCGCAACTTCGACCGCGGCGTCAGAAGCTACGAGCGTGGCGTGGGCAATATGCTCGCGCAAAAGGCCCCGTACCTGCTGGCCTACCTGATCATCGTCGTCGGCATGATCTGGCTGTTCACCCGTATTCCAACGGCGTTCCTGCCGGAAGAAGACCAGGGCGTACTGTTTGCCCAGGTGCAGACCCCGGCCGGTTCCAGTGCCCAGCGCACCCAGGTGGTCGTGGACGAGATGCGTGAATTCCTGCTGCGCCCGGGCAAGGATGGCGGTGAAGGCGATGCGGTGAACTCGGTGTTTACCGTAACCGGCTTCAACTTCGCCGGCCGTGGCCAGAGTTCGGGTATGGCGTTCATCATGCTCCGGCCGTGGGACGAGCGTAACGCCGACAACAACGTGTTCAAGGTAGCGGCCCGTGCCCAACAGCACTTCTTCACCTTCCGTGACGCCATGGTGTTCGCCTTCGCGCCACCGGCGGTACTGGAGTTGGGTAACGCCACCGGTTTCGACGTGTTCCTGCAGGACCGCGCCGGCATCGGCCACGACAAACTGATGGCTGCACGTAACCAGTTCCTCGGCATGGCGGCGCAAAGCAAGATTCTGACTCAGGTGCGTCCGAACGGCCTGAACGACGAACCGCAATACCAACTGGAAATCGATGACGAGAAGGCCAGTGCCCTGGGCATTACCATCGCCGATATCAACAACACTCTGTCGATTGCCCTGGGCAGTAGCTACGTCAACGACTTCATCGACCGCGGTCGCGTGAAGAAGGTTTACGTGCAAGGCCAGCCAGGCGCTCGAATGAACCCTGAAGACCTGCAGAAGTGGTACGTGCGCAATAGCAGCGGCACCATGGTTCCGTTCTCGGCGTTCGCCAGGGGCGAGTGGATTTACGGTTCGCCGAAACTGGCCCGCTACAACGGCGTGGAAGCGATGGAAGTCCTCGGAGCCCCGGCGCCTGGCTATTCCACCGGTGAAGCCATGGCCGAAGTCGAAGCCATCGCGCAGAAGCTACCGGCGGGTGTCGGTATTTCCTGGACCGGTTTGTCGTACGAAGAACGTCTGTCCGGTTCGCAAGCACCCGCGCTGTACGCCCTGTCGCTGCTGATGGTGTTCTTGTGTCTGGCGGCGTTGTATGAGAGCTGGTCGATTCCGATCGCGGTGATGTTGGTAGTGCCGCTGGGGATCATCGGTGCACTGATGGCCACCAGCCTGCGCGGTTTGTCCAACGACGTGTACTTCCAGGTGGGTCTGTTGACGACCATTGGTCTGGCGGCGAAAAACGCCATTCTGATTGTCGAATTTGCCAAGGAACTGCACGAACAAGGGCGTAGCCTGCGCGATGCGGCAATTGAAGCCAGTCGCATGCGTCTGCGACCGATCATCATGACCTCGCTCGCCTTCGTTCTGGGTGTGGTACCACTGGCGATATCCACCGGCGCGGGTTCCGGTAGCCAGCATGCAATCGGCACCGGTGTGATCGGCGGTATGATCACGGCCACTGTGCTGGCGATTTTCTGGGTCCCACTGTTCTTCGTCACCGTGTCGTCCATAGGCCAGCGCAAAATCGCCGACCAGGATGACGCCACTGAAACTCCTCAAGAGGCTGGCTAATGAGCAAGTCGCTACTCTCCCTGGCAGTCGCCGCCTTCGTGCTCGGTGGCTGCTCGCTGATACCTGATTATCAGCAGCCCGAAGCGCCGGTGGCGGGCCAATACCCGCAGGGCCCGGCGTACTCGCCGGCCCAGGCACCGGCGCAAGCGGCTGCCGAGCAAGGCTGGAAGCAGTTTTTCCATGACCCGGCGCTGCAACAGCTGATCCAGGTGGCTCTGGAAAACAACCGTGACCTGCGTGTCGCGGCCCTGAACATCGACGCGTTTGCGGCCCAGTACCGCATTTCCCGTGCCGATCTGTTCCCGGCCGTCTCGGCCAACGGCACCGGCAGTCGCCAGCGGGTTCCGGAAAACTCCTCGCAAACAGGTCAGTCGGGCATCGTCAGTTCCTACTCGGCCACGGTCGGGGTCAGCGCCTATGAACTCGACCTGTTCGGTCGGGTTCGCAGCCTGAACGAAGAGGCGCTGCAGAAGTACTTCGCCACCGAAGAAGGCCGCCGCAGCACGCAAATCAGCCTGGTGGCCAGTGTCGCCAATGCCTACCTGACCTGGCAGGCCGACAAGGAACTGTACAAGCTGACCCAGGACACCCTCGCCGCCTTCGAGGAGAGCTACAAGCTCACCGCCCGCAGCAACGAAGTCGGGGTCGCCTCGGCCCTGGACCTGGCGCAGTCGCGCACCTCGGTGGAAAACGCCCGTGCGCAACTGGCCAAGTACACCCGTCAGGTCGCCCAGGACGAGAACATCCTGGTGCTGCTGCTCGGCACCGGTATCCCGGCCAACCTGCAAGCAGCCAAACCGCTTGACGACGACCTGCTGAGCGACGTTCCGCCCGGCCTGCCGTCGGACCTGCTGCATCGTCGTCCGGACATCCTTCAGGCCGAGTACAACCTGAAGGCCGCCAACGCCAACATCGGCGCGGCGCGGGCTGCGTTCTTCCCGAGCATCAGCCTCACGGCCAATGCCGGCACTCTGAGCCCGGACCTGTCCGGCCTGTTCAAGGGTGGTTCAGGCACGTGGCTGTTCCAGCCGCAGATCAACCTGCCGATCTTCAACGCCGGCTCCCTGAGCGCCAGCCTGGATTACTCGAAAATCCAGAAAGACATTGGCGTGGCGAACTACGAGAAGTCCATTCAAACGGCCTTCCAGGAAGTTGCCGACGGCCTGGCCGCCCGCCAAACCTACGTCCAGCAGTTGCAGGCACAGAAAGATTTCGTCAGTGCCAACCAGCAATACTACCGCCTGGCCGAGCGTCGTTACCGCATCGGTGTCGACAGCAACCTGACCTTCCTCGATGCCCAGCGTCAGCTGTTCAGTGCACAACAGGTGCTGATCACCGACCGTCTGGCGCAGCTGGTCAGCCAGGTCAATCTGTACAAGGCACTGGGTGGTGGCTGGAACGAACAGACGGCAAAGAACGAGCCGTTGAAAGAAGAAGCGCCGAAGATGAAGTATTTCTGATAGCGCTGTGAAAACAAGGAGCCCACCGATTGGTGGGCTTTTTGTTTGCCAAGAAAAAGCCAAGATCAAAAGATCGCAGCCTTCGGCAGCTCCTACAGGGGACCGCATTCTTCTGTAGGAGCTGCCGAAGGCTGCGATCTTTTGTTTTTTTGCTGTTCGATAATCGCCCAAAACCCGCTTTCACAGATTGAACCATCTGGTTCATTCCCCGCACCATTCGGCCCACAAGACCAATAACATCAGGTTCGACACCATGTCCCCGCGCCCTGCCTTGTCCGGCTGATCCTGTTCGTTTTGCCACAGATTCCAATGACTTGTCTGCAATCACCTGATTGCGGCACTCCCCCGTTTCATCCCCAAGAATTAGAGAGACCCGAGCTCATGACGCTTTCCACCGCGCAGTATTTCGTTCCCAGCCTGATAGCCATTGCCCTGGCCAGCGCGGCCCTGCCCGCCAACGCCGAAGAGTCGGGCTTCGTCGATGGGGCCAAGATCAACCTGAACCTGCGCAACTTCTACATCAACCGCAACTTCACCAACCCGACCAAGGCCCAGGGCAAGGCTGAAGAGTGGACGCAAAGTTTCATCCTCGACGCCAAATCCGGGTTCACCCAGGGCACCGTCGGGTTCGGTATGGATGTGCTCGGTTTGTATTCGGTGAAGCTTGATGGCGGCAGAGGCACCGGCGGCACGCAACTGCTGCCGCTGGATCACGACGGTCGCCCGGCGGACAATTTCGGCCGCACCAACGTGGCGTTCAAGGCAAAGCTGTCGCAAACCGAAGTGAAAGTTGGGGAATGGATGCCGGTGCTGCCAATCCTGCGTTCGGACGACGGTCGCTCGTTGCCGCAAACCTTCCGTGGCGGCCAGATCACGTCGAAGGAAATCAATGGCCTGACGCTCTACGGCGGCCAGTTCCGCCAGAACAGCCCGCGCGACGACAGCAGCATGAGCGACATGTCGATGACCGGCAAAGCCGCGTTCAACTCTGACCGTTTCAACTTCGAGGGCGGCGAGTACGTATTCAACGACAAGCGCACCCAGATCGGTCTGTGGAATGCCGAGCTCAAGGACATCTACAGCCAGCAATTCATCAACCTGACCCACAACCAACCGATCGGCGACTGGACCCTGGGCGCCAACCTGGGTTTCTTCTACGGCAAGGATGACGGCAGCGCCCGGGCTGGCGAGCTGGACAACAAAACAATGTACGGCTTGTTTTCGGCCAAGCACGGCGGCAACACCTTCTACGTCGGCCTGCAAAAACTCACCGGCGACAATGCCTGGATGCGGGTCAATGGCACCAGCGGCGGCACACTGGCCAACGACAGCTACAACTCCAGCTACGACAATGCCCAGGAACGCTCCTGGCAGGTACGCCACGACTACAACTTCGCCGCCCTCGGCGTACCGGGTTTGACCCTGATGAACCGCTATATCAGCGGCGACAATGTGCACACCGGCAGCATCACCGATGGCAAGGAATGGGGGCGTGAAAGTGAACTGGGCTACACCGTGCAGAGCGGTGCGCTGAAAGACCTGAACCTGAAATGGCGCAACTCGACCATGCGCCGCGACTACAGCAACAACGAGTTCGATGAGAACCGCGTGATCATCAGCTATCCGATCAGTCTGCTGTAAACACAAAACAAATGTGGGAGCGAGCTTGCTCCGGGCGGCGTTCCGACGATGAGGTCGTAACATTCAACATCTACATTGACTGTTACACCGCCATCGTCGGAACGCCGCCCGGAGCAAGCTCGCTCCCACAGGTTGTACGGCGTTACCGCTTACCCCCGCGACTCAACCCCCAACTCATCCCACACCGACTCGGCCAAATGGAACGTCGCATTGGCCGCCGGGATCCCGCAGTAGATGGCGCTCTGCATGATCACTTCCTTGATCTCGCCACGACTCACGCCGTTGTTGGCGGCAGCGCGCAGGTGCAGTTTCAATTCTTCGTTGCGATTCATGCCGATCAGCATGGCGATGGTGATCAGGCTGCGGGTGTGGCGCGGCAGGCCAGGGCGGGTCCAGATGTCGCCCCAGGCGTGACGGGTGATCATCTCCTGAAACTCCGAGTTGAACTCGGTCAAGGCATTCAGGCTGCGGTCGACGTGGGCATCGCCCAAGACCGCGCGACGGACCTTCAGGCCCTCGTCATAACGTTGTTTCTCGTCCACGGAAATCCCCTCAATCAGCCGACAGAAACGCCAGCACACGCTCGCTGAACGCATTGCCTGCCTGGACGTTGGATAAGTGCGCCGCATAGAACTCGGCGTACTCGGCCCCGCGCACATGCTCCTGGATGAAATGCCCACCGGACGGTGGCGTCACCGCATCTTCGCTTCCGGCAACCACCAACAGCGGCGCCTTGATCGCAGACAGCTGATCGCGAAAATCGGCATCGCGCACCGCTGCGCAGTTGGCGGCATAACCTTCGGGCGAAGTGGCCGCGAGCATATCGGTGATCTGTTTGGCTGCCGCCGGGTTGGCTTCGGAGAAGTCCGGGGTGAACCAGCGGGCAATCGACGCATCGCGCAGGGCAACCATAGCCGCCTGACCATCGCGCAGCACCATTTCAATGCGCGGGTTCCACACCGACGGATCGCCGATTTTCGCTGCTGTGTTGCACACGATCAGCTTGTTCAGGCGTTCGCCGGCATTGATCCCCAGCCACTGGCCAATCAACCCACCCATGGACAGACCGCAGAAATGCGCGCGTTCGATGTGCAAGGCATCCAGCAAGGCAAGCACGTCGTGACCCAGTTGCTCGATGCTGTAAGGCCCCGGCGTCACCAATGACTGGCCATGGCCACGAGTGTCAAAACGCAGCACGCGAAAATGCCCGGAGAACGCCGGGATCTGCGCGTCCCACATGTGCAGGTCGGTGCCCAACGAATTGGACAGCACCAGTACCGGCGCATCGACCGGTCCATCGAGTTGGTAATGCAGTTCGCCCTCGGCGAGTTGTACAAAAGCCACAGCAAGTCTCCTTCAGGCAGTCAATGCAGAATGTTCAGCCACCGCGCGCTCGACCCAGGTTTTGGCCTGGCCGAGATAATGGGCGGGGTCCAGCAGATGATCGAGTTCAGCCGCCGACAGCTCGGCGGTCACTTGCGGTTCGTCGCCGAGGACCGCACGCAGGTGACGCTGTTCGGCCACCGCGCGTTTGCAGCATTGTTCGAGCAGATGGTGTGCGGTATCGCGACCGACCCGTTGCGCGAGCACGATGCTCAGCGCTTCGGCGAGCACCAGGCCCTGGGTCAAATCGAGGTTGCGCGCCATGCGCTCGGCATCCACTTCCAGTCCTTTGGCGATCAACAGCGCTTGCTGCAGGCTGCCCGACACCAGGCAGCAAATCTCCGGCAGGGTTTCCCACTCGGCATGCCACAGGCCGAGGCTGCGTTCGTGTTCCTGGGGCATGGCGCTGAACAGCGTCGAGAGCAGACCGGGTACACGCGTTGCCGCACCGATCAGCACCGCCGCGCCCACCGGATTGCGCTTGTGCGGCATGGTCGAAGAACCGCCCTTGCCCGGCGCCGAAGGTTCGAACACTTCGCCAGCCTCGGTTTGCATCAACAGGCTGATATCGCGCCCGAGTTTGCCGAGACTGCCGGCGATCAGGCCGAGTACTGCAGCGAATTCAACCACGCGATCGCGCTGGGTGTGCCACGGCTGTTCGGGCAAGGCCAGTTGCAGTTCTTCGGCCAGCGCCTGGGCAATTGGCATGGCCTGGTCGCCAAGGGCCGCAAGGGTTCCGGACGCACCGCCGAATTGCAGCACCAGCAGGCGCGGCTTGAGTTCGGCCAAGCGCTGGCGACTGCGCGTCACTGCCCCCAGCCAACCGGCGATTTTCATGCCGAGGGTGACAGGCGTTGCGTGTTGCAACCAGGTGCGCCCGGCCAATGGCGTCGCTGTATAACGTTGGGCCTGCGTCGCAAGGGTTTGGCCCAGTTGCGCCAGATCGCTTTCGATCAGCGCCAGTGCGCGGCGCAGTTGCAGCACCAGGCCGCTGTCCATCACGTCCTGGCTGGTCGCGCCCAGATGCACATAACGTTCGGCTTCGGCATCGGTGGCCGCGATCTGTTTACCCAGCGCCTTGACCAACGGAATCGCCGAGTTACCCGCCGTGGCAATCGCTTCGCCCAATGCCGCAAAGTCGTAAAGCCCGGCGCTGCAAGCCGCTTCAATCGGCGCGACAGCACTCGACGGAATCAACCCTACCTGCGCTTCGGCCCGGGCCAGTGCTGCTTCGAAATCGAGCATGGCCTGGACCCGGCCCTGATCGCAGAACACCTCACGCATATCGCGGGCAGTGAAATAGGCATCGAACAATTGATTGCCCGGTCGCTGGTTCATAAACAGTTCCTGAAGGCGCGGGCCTTTGCGACCCGCGCGTGAAGATCAAAGGTCTTGCTGCAGATACTTCGGCTGTTTCGGCAGGCGCAGGCTGAACAGGAACGCTATCGCCATCATTACCGTCACGTACCAATAGAAGGAGTTTTCCATGCCCACGGCCTTGAGGCTCAAGGCCACATACTCCGCCGAACCACCGAAGATCGCATTCGCCACCGCATACGCCAGGCCGACACCCAGTGCACGCACTTCCGGCGGGAACATCTCGGCTTTCACCAGGCCACTGATGGAGGTGTAGAAACTGACGATCGACAGCGCCACGGTAATCAGCACGAAGGCCAGAAATGGACTTGTCACGCTTTTCAGGCTCAACAGGATCGGCACGGTGAACAGCGTGCCGAGGGCACCGAACCAGAGCATCGAGTTACGCCGACCGATCTTGTCGGCGAGCATGCCGAAAACCGGTTGCATGCACATATAGAGGAACAGCGCGCCGGTCATGATGTAGCTGGCGGTCTTGGCCGGCATGCCGGCGGTGTTCACCAGGTACTTCTGCATGTACGTGGTGAAGGTGTAGAAAATCAGCGAACCACCGGCGGTGTAACCGAGCACGGTGATGAACGCTGCTTTGTGGTCGCGAAACAGCGCGCTGATGCTGCCGGCGTCCTTGTTTTCGCGCATTTCCTTGCTGGAAGTTTCTTTCAGCGAACGACGCAAATACAGCGAAACCAACGCCGCCATGGCACCGACCACAAAGGGAATCCGCCAGCCGTAGGCACGCAGGTCATCCTCGGTGAGGAACTGTTGCAGGATCACCACCAGCGACACCGCGAGCAACTGGCCGCCAATCAGGGTCACGTACTGGAACGAAGCGAAGAAACCGCGCTGGCCCTTGAGCGCCACTTCGCTCATGTAAGTTGCGGTGGTGCCGTACTCACCGCCCACCGACAAGCCTTGCAGCAAACGGGCGAACAGCAACAGGATCGGCGCCCAGACCCCGATACTGTTGTAGGTCGGCAAGCAGGCAATAAGCAAAGAGCCGAAGCACATCATCAGAATCGAGATCAGCATCGAGTTCTTGCGCCCGTGCTTGTCCGCCAACCGACCGAAAATCCAGCCACCAATCGGGCGCATCAGGAAGCCGGCGGCAAACACGCCAGCCGTGTTGACCAACTGCACTGTGGGGTTGTCGGACGGGAAAAAGGCCGGCGCGAAATAGATCGCACAGAAGGCATAGACATAGAAGTCGAACCATTCGACCAGGTTGCCGGACGAAGCACCGACAATGGCGAAGATCCGCTTGTTGCGTTCTTCGCCCGTATAAAGAGCTATAGGAGCCGTGGGTGTTGTCATTGTTTTTTCACTCAAAAGGGACAGTGAGAGTCTAGACACACTTTGCAACAGTCCCGTTCCACAGATGGATCAGCAACACACTTCCCTTGTAGGAGCTGGCTTGTCGGGTCGCCGCATCGCAGCGATGGTCGTCAACGATTACGCGTATCGATGGGTTAACCGTGTCGCTCTTGCGTTCTTCGCTGGCAAGCCAGCTCCTACAATGGCTTCGGTGTTCTCAATACTCGAAGAACACCGTTTCGGCATCGGTGCCCTGCAGAATCACGTTCCACTGGTACACGCCCGACGCATCCTGCTTGGCCAGCAGCGTACTGCGGCGCTCGGCCGGCACGCATTCCAGCAACGGATCATTCACGTTGGCCGCCTCGCCATCAAAGTAAATCCGCGTCAGCAAGTGCTTCACCAGGCCACGGGCAAACACCAGCACCACCAAGTGCGGCGCCTGGATCGTGCCTTTGAGCCCCTCGACCGTGCCCGGCTTGATGGTCGTGAAGCGAAAACGCCCTTCGGCATCCACCGGCACCCGGCCAAAACCTTCGAAGTTCGGGTCCAGGGGTTTGTCCTGGTCGTCTTCCGGGTGGTCATACTTGCCGGCGGCGTTGGCCTGCCAGACTTCCAGCATTGCGTCGTTGACGACATCACCGTTGCCATCGACCACTTGCCCGGTGATCGCCACGCGCTCGCCCAGGGTTTGTTCGACAGTCAGGTTTTCGCGGTTCAGCCAGGTCAGGCCGATGTGGTAGTACGGCCCGACGGTGTGGGACGTGGTCGCAGTCAGCGTCATCTTATTTCTCCATCGGCGTGGCATCTCGGCCGCGCAATACGATGTCCCAGCGATAACCGAGGGCATAGGAAGGGATGGTTTTTTCCAGATCGAACGTGGCGATCAAGCGCTCTTTGGCGCCGGTATCGGGCACGCAGTTGTAGATCGGGTCGTACGCCAGCAACGGGTCGCCCGGGAAATACATCTGCGTCACCAGCCGCGTCAGGATGCTCGGCCCGAACAGCGAGAAATGGATGTGCGCCGGGCGCCAGGCGTTGTGGTGGTTACCCCATGGATAGGCGCCGGGCTTGATGGTCTGGAACTGATACCAGCCATCGGCGTCGGTCACGGTGCGGCCCGTGCCGGTGAAATTCGGGTCCAGCGGTGCGTCATGCAGGTCGCGGGCATGGGCGTAGCGACCGGCGGCGTTGGCCTGCCAGATCTCCACCAGAATCCCCGGCACCGGCAGACCGTTTTCATCCAGTACACGACCGTGGATGATGATGCGCTCACCCTGTGGCTGCCCCTCATGCTGGGCGGTCAGGTCGTTGTCCTTCTCGTTGACGCGCTCGGCGCCGATGGTCGGCCCGGTGATTTCCGACAGCGAGTGCGGCAAGAATACCAATGGCTTGGACGGCGAGCGCAGATTGGTGGATTGATAGGTCGGGTGCAGGTATTCCGGCTGAGTGCCCGCCTGCGGGCGACGGTATCCAGGCTTGTCAGTCATTACACTTTCCTCAGTTCTTATTAGCCGACGGGGCGTGTCAGACACGTTCGATCGCCAAGGCCAGACCCTGGCCGACGCCTACGCACATGGTCGCCAGACCCTTCTTGCCACCGGTTTTTTCCAGCTGATGCAACGCGGTCAACACCAGTCGCGCACCGCTCATGCCCAACGGATGACCCAAGGCAATCGCGCCACCATTGGGATTGACCTGGGCCGCATCGTCCGCGATCCCCAGTTCACGCAGCACCGCCAAACCCTGGCTGGCGAAGGCTTCGTTGAGTTCGATCACATCGAAATCGCTGACCGCCACACCGAGGCGTTCGATCAGTTTACGCACCGCCGGCACCGGGCCAATGCCCATCACCCGCGGGGCGACACCGGCGCTGGCCATGCCCAGCACTTTGGCGCGGGCGGTCAGGCCGTGTTTCTTCACGGCTTCGGCCGAGGCCAGGATCAACGCGGCGGCACCGTCGTTCACACCGGACGCGTTGCCAGCGGTGACGGTTTTTTCGGGGCCGTTGACCGGTTTGAGTTTGGTCAGGGCTTCCAGGGTAGTGTCGGCGCGAGGATGCTCGTCCTGGCTGACCACGGTTTCACCCTTCTTGTGGGCGATGCGCACTTCAACGATTTCTTCGGCGAAGAACCCGGCGGCTTGCGCGGCGGCTGTGCGTTGTTGACTGCGCAGGGCGAACGCGTCCTGATCGGCGCGGGACACCTTGTAATCGTCGGCCACGTTGTCAGCGGTCTGCGGCATCGCATCCACACCGTACTGGGCTTTCATCAACGGATTGATGAAGCGCCAGCCAATGGTGGTGTCTTCCAGTTTCATGTTGCGCGAGAACGCGGCATCAGCTTTGCCCATCACGAACGGCGCACGGGACATCGACTCGACGCCACCGGCAATCGCCAGCTCCATCTCGCCGCTGGCGATAGCGCGGAACGCTGTACCGATGGCATCCATGCCCGAAGCACAGAGGCGATTGAGGGTCACGCCCGGAATGGTTTCCGGCAGCCCGGCCAGCAACAGCGCCATACGCGCGACGTTGCGGTTGTCTTCACCGGCCTGGTTGGCGCAGCCGAGGAACACCTCGTCCACGGCGTTCCAGTCCACCGACGGGTTGCGCTCCATCAAGGCTTTGATCGGCACGGCAGCCAGGTCGTCGGCACGCACCGTCGACAGGCCGCCGCCGAAACGGCCGATGGGGGTACGAATCGCGTCGCAGATATAAACGTCACGCATCACGCTTCTCCGGGTGCTTGGCCGTGGGCGGCAGCAGTGCGGGCTTCGAGATCACGCAATGCGGTCAGCTCGACCTCTGTTGGCTCAGCGGTTTGCTCAACGTTGTCGGCAAAACGTATCGCCCAACCGGTGGCTGCGACCACTTGCTCGCGGGTCACGCCGGGGTGCAGTGCGGTGACCACGAATTCGTGGGTACCCTCCTCCGGTTCCATGATGCACAGGTCGGTGATGATCCCCACCGGACCGGCGCCTGGCAGGCCAAGACGCTTGCGCGAATCGCCACCCTCACCGTGACCGACCGAAGTAATGAAATCGAGTTTGTCGACAAAGGAGCGCGAAGACTGCTTGAGGATGATCAACACGCTCTTGGCCGAACCGGCAATTTCCGGCGCGCCACCGGCACCTGGCAGGCGCACTTTCGGTGCGTGGTAATCGCCGACCACGGTGGTGTTGATGTTGCCGAAACGGTCGACCTGCGCCGCACCAAGGAAGCCGACGTCGATACGCCCGCCCTGCAGCCAGTAACGGAAAATCTCGCCGGTCGGGACCACGGTGTCGGCGGTTTCCGCCAGTTCACCGTCGCCGATCGACAACGGCAGTACGCTCGGCTTGGCACCGATCGGACCCGATTCGTAGATCAGAACGACATCAGGCGAGGACGTCAGGCGCGCCAGGTTGGCCGCTTTCGACGGCAGGCCGATGCCGACGAAGCACACCGAACCGTTCTTCAAGCGGCGAGCGGCGGCGACGGTCATCATTTCATTGGTGGTGTAAGTCATTACTTCGCCTCCGAAGCGGCGGCCAGTTTGGCCTGGAACTCGCTGAAGTCAGCGCTGCCATGGATGTATTCGTTGATCCACGCGGTGAAGGTTTCACGGTCGCGGGCAATCGGGTCCCAGGCCTGGTAGAAACGGTTGTCGCGCTCGTTGTAGCCGTGGGCGTAGGAAGGATGCGCACCGCCAGGTACGTGGCAAACCGCGCTCAAGGCCCAGGTTGGCAATACACAGGAGTTCATCGGTGCATTGAGGTCGTCGACGATTTCCTCAACGGTGACGATGCAGCGCTTGGCCGCCAGCGCCGCTTCTTTCTGCACGCCGAGGATGCCCCAGAGCAGCACGTTGCCCTTGCGGTCGGCTTTCTGCGCGTGAATCACGGTAATGTCCGGGCGCACCGAAGGCACGGCGGCCAACACTTCGCCAGTGAACGGGCAAGTGACGGATTTGATCAGCGGGTTGACCTTCGGCAAGTCGGAACCGGCGTAGGCACGCAGCACCGCGAACGGCAGGCCGGAAGCGCCGGCGACGTAGGCATTGGCCAGGTCGGCATGGCTGTGTTCTTCGATTTCCAGCGCGTGGGGCCACTGTTTCTCCACCGCGTCACGCAGGCGATGCAGGGAGCCGACACCCGGGTTGCCGCCCCAGGAGAAAATCAGCTTGCGGGCACAACCGGCACCGATCAACTGGTCGTAGATCAAGTCAGGGGTCATCCGCACCAGGGTCAGGTCTTTCTTGCCCTGGCGAATGATTTCGTGACCCGCCGCCGTCGGGATCAGGTGGGTAAAGCCTTCGAGCGCGACCGTATCGCCGTCGTTTACGAATTGCTTCACCGCGTCGTGCAGCGAAAGGATTTCAGCCATTGGGGCAGGCTCCCGTTTATTGTTAACCGACAGTGGAAGAAGGCGCCGATGCGCAGCGCCGGAGTGACTGAAGATTAAGCCCGTGCAAAACGCCAAACAATCCGATAATCGACTAAGCGTTCGATTATCGAACATATTGTTGTCTGGCTATCTTTATAGGCTGCCCCAAAAGATCGCAGCCTGCGGCAGCTCCTACAGATTTACACATTCCCCTGTAGGAGCTGCCGCAGGCTGCGATCTTTTACTGTTACACCACTATTTCAAACCAGGATCAGGTCGCATCCGCATGACTGACCATGCCCTTGATCACCACCGCCGTCGTTGCCAGCGCCGCCGGAATCACCAGCGCCGTCAGCACTTGCTCGAAGTTCCAGCCCAGCCCCAACAGCGTTGCACCCATCCACGCCCCTAGGATGGCGCCGAAGCGGCCGATCCCGAGCATCCACGACACCCCGGTGGCCCGCCCCTGAGTCGGATAAAACCGTGCGGCCAGCGACGGCATTGCCGATTGCGCGCCGTTGACACACATCCCGGCCACCAGCACCAGGGTCGCCAGCAGCGCGATGTTGCCCAGGCTCTGCCCTACCGCGTAGGCAAACACCCCGGCCAGCAGGTAAAAAATGCCGATGACCTTGTGCGGATTGAACCGGTCCATCGCCCAGCCCACGCCCACCGCACTCAGCACGCCGCCGAACTGGAACAGCGCGCCGATGAAGGCGGCTTGCTCCATGCTCGCGCCACTGTCACGCATCAGCGTCGGCAGCCAGCTGGTCAGCAGGTAAACGATCACCAGGCCCATGAAGTAGGTCAGCCACAGCAGCAAGGTGCCGACGCTGTAGGTGCCGGAGAAGATCACCGCGAACACATTGCGCGCCTTCACGGTTTTCTGTTCCGGCACGCTGAAACTGGACGCCTGGGCCACCACCGTCGGATCAATCGGCGCCAGTGCCTTGCGCACTTTGTCCGTACCGCGATTGCGTACCACCAGGTAACGCGCCGACTCCGGCAGCCAGAGCAGCAAAACGACGGAGAGGATCAGCGGCAAAATCCCGCCGATCAACAGCAGGCTGTGCCAGCCAAAGGCCGGAATCAGCTTGGCCGAGATAAATCCGCCACCGGCCATGCCCAGGTTGAAACCGCAGAACATACTGGTTACCAGCAGGGATTTTTTGCGCTCCGGGGTGTACTCCGACAGCAGGGTCGTGGCATTCGGCATGCCGGCGCCCAGACCCAGGCCAGTCAGGAAGCGCAACACCAGCAACTGATCGACATTGCTGCTGTAGGCCGAGGCCAGGCTGAAGGCACCGAACAACAGCACCGCACCGACCAGTACGACTTTTCGTCCGAAGCGGTCAGCCAACGGGCCCGAGCCCAGTGCGCCGAAGACCATGCCGATCAGCGCCGCACTCATCACCGGGCCTAGGCTGGCGCGGTCGATACCCCAGTCCTGGGACAGGGCCGGGGCGATGAAACCCATGGCCGCGGTGTCGAGGCCATCGAGGAAGACAATCAGGAAACACAGGATCACCACGCGCCACTGGTAGCGCGAAATGGGTTGGGCATTGATGAAGGACTGCACGTCGAGGCAGTTACCTACAGCAGACTGAGGCTGGTTCATTATTTTTATTCCACGGATCGCAGTCGAACGGTGTCAGCAGACGCTGACGAAGCCGCGACAGTAATGATCCGGAGGAAACAGCGTCAATTCGATAAACGCAACTCTGTGCGTTTATCGAACAGCTTAGGCAAACAGCTGGGCGCTGAGGTCGCGGCTGGCGCTCAGCAGGCCAGGCAGAAATCGCTGTTCCAGCTCATTGCGGCTGACTCGCCCGGCGTGAGTGCTGACGTTGAGGGCTGCAACCACCTGGCCGGAGGCGTCATACACAGGAACGGCAATTGAGCGCAGCCCTTGCTCAAGTTCCTGGTCAACGATGCACCAGCCTTGCTGTCGCACCTCTTGCAGGCATTCGAGCAATGCCTCGGGGGTGTGAATCGTACGGCTGGTCTTGGCTTGCAATTCGGCGTGATCGAGGTATTCGCCCAGCGACGTGTCATCCAGCGCGGCCAGCAGAATCCGCCCCATCGACGTGCAATAGGCCGGCAAGCGCCCGCCCACCGACAAGTCCACCGAGATCAGGCGCTGGGTGGTTGCAGAGCGGGCGATGTACAAAATGTCATCACCTTCCAGCGTGGCCATGTTGCAGGCCTCGTGCAGTAGCTCGCTCATGCGGTCCAGGTAAGGCTGGGCGGACACCGCCAGCGGCGTCGATGACACATAGGCATGGCCGAGGGTCAGCACTTTGGGTAGCAACGAATAGGTGCGGCCGTCGGTGGTGGCGTAGCCGAGTTTGATCAGGGTGTGCAGGCAACGGCGCACCGCGGCACGGGGAATTTCCGTTCGGTGACTGATCTGGGCGATGGTCAGGTGTCGTTTGCGCTCCTGGAACGCTTGCACCACGGCCAGGCCACGGGCCAGGGACGTCATGAAGTCCGGGTCGCCGGTCAGTGCCTGGATCCGCTTGGCCGGTGAAGCAACGATGGGGGGAGCCACTGAAGTGAAGGAATTGCGCATTTGATCGTTCATACAAGGTCCTTTTACCCACTCGGATCAGCGACTATTACAAAGGGCTACCGCCTGGCACTCAAGCCCGGCCTGCCATCTTCGGGCGATTATCGAACGCTCGACCGATAATCGCAATCCACCGGGTCAATCACCCGATTCGCTGGTGTCCGGTTTTTCGCTGACTCGCGAACCGCTGTTTACATCGACTCGACACAGGACTTAATGGGGCAATCTAAATACCGTAACTTTTTCGAACTTAATGGCGTCAGGCAGGCATCGCTGCAATGTGGTACCCGTCGGCGTTCCAGTTAATCGTAAAGTTTCTAGCAACAAAACGGTCACACACCGGGATCCGCTTTTAACTCGTTGGAGATAGTGTTCTTCAAATCGGCCGCTATAATACAATTCAGTAGCGCTTCGGTTTTTACTTGCCGAACCCGCTGCCCGGCAATGCGATGTTCCATCGCCGTTGCCCGTTGCAAGCGCCAGACTCGCATTGAACCGCCTTGCCAATGCGCTTGCTGATACAGGAAACTGAAGCTACGTCAGCTGTTTATATCTGGTGCCGTGGCCGCCTGTGACATGGAAGTATTGATCACCCTGTTGCCAAAACGATGCCTGACGGGCATTGCCCATTCGACGAACGTGATCAATCGATTTGATGCAGCGCGTGTTCACCAGAATTTATCCCAACTCAATCAGGTAGCACTGTGACGAAAGACGAACTGCGCGCGGAACTAGAGCGCCAGGAACAACGCTACAAGGAAGTTTACGGCGGAGAAGTCACCACTTACGCCGCTCAACCCGAACCGGAACGCAAACCCTGGCGTAAACGCGCCACCGTTCAGGATCAGGTTTTCCAGCAAGAACTTCAAAAAATGGAAAAGGAACTCAAAGCCGAAGAGCCGTGACTGCTTTGACCTGATCCCTACAATGGCCCGCCTCTGCACCCGTTAAAAGCGGGATGTATTGATGTTGCCTTTCGCGCCCGCCATGAGCGGGCAGCGGCCATCACCGTCGTCGAATCAGGCATATTTCCGGTATCTGACCTATTTCTCAGATTTTTCGTACAACCTTTCAAGCCCCTCTTACCGGGCCGTCAAGGTTTTGCGACAGCGATTTTCCAAATAAAATCAATGACTTAAAAAACACAGCAAAACCCTCGGTTTTTAGGTGCTGCGGCAAAAAAATTCGTTGAAGAATGTTACCGATGAGCAGCTAGTGCATTGATTAGCAGTCTTTTCTGGCATAATCGCGCCCCCTTATGACCGGGTCAGAAAACCTTCATGATCGATTTATTCAGCGGACTGGATGCTTGGGTGCTTGTGAGCCTCTTGCTCGCCCTGGCCTTTGTCCTCGCCTTCGAGTTCATCAACGGCTTTCATGACACCGCTAACGCGGTGGCGACCGTTATCTACACCAAAGCCATGCCGCCTCATCTGGCGGTGTTTTTCTCCGGTGTGTTCAACTTCCTCGGCGTGCTGCTGGGCGGGGTCGGCGTGGCGTATGCCATCGTCCACCTGCTACCGGTAGAACTGCTGATCAATGTGAACACCGGTCACGGACTGGCCATGGTGTTCTCGTTGCTCGCCGCCGCCATCGCCTGGAACCTGGGCACCTGGTACTTCGGTATTCCCGCTTCCAGTTCCCACACGCTGATCGGTTCGATCCTCGGTGTCGGCCTGGCCAACGCCCTGATCAACGACATTCCGTTGGCTGACGGTGTGAACTGGCAGAAAGCGATCGATATCGGCGCTTCCCTGGTGTTCTCGCCAATGGCCGGCTTCCTGATCGCCGCACTGATCCTTATCGGTCTTAAATGGTGGCGTCCGCTGTCGAAGATGCACAAGACGCCGGAACAGCGCCGCAAGATCGACGACAAGAAACACCCGCCGTTCTGGAATCGCCTGGTACTGGTGATTTCGGCCATGGCCGTGAGTTTCGTGCACGGTTCCAACGATGGCCAGAAAGGTATCGGCCTGATCATGCTGGTCCTGATCGGTATCGTGCCGGCCCAGTTCGTCCTCGACCTGAACAGCACGACCTACCAGATCGAGCGGACTCGCGACGCGACCCTGCACCTGAGCCAGTTCTACCAGCGCAATTCCGAAACCCTGGGCGAGTTCCTGGCCCTGGGCAAGAGCCTGGATGGCGATCTGCCGGAGAAATTCCGTTGCAACCCGCAACAGACCGAACCGACCATTACCGCCCTGCTCGGCACCCTCAAGGGTGTAGCCGACTACCATTCGCTGTCGGCGGAAAGCCGTATCGAAGTCCGTCGCTACCTGCTCTGCCTGGACGACACCGCGAAGAAAGTCAGCAAGTTGCCAACTCTCGGGGCTCGTGAAAAGGCCGACCTGGACAAGCTGCGCAAAGACCTGACCACTACCACTGAATACGCGCCGTTCTGGGTGATTCTGGCGGTTGCACTGGCCTTGGGCCTGGGCACCATGGTCGGCTGGAAACGCGTGGTACTGACCATTGGCGAGAAGATCGGCAAGCAAGGCATGACCTACTCCCAAGGCATGTCGGCGCAGATCACCACTGCCAGCCTGATCGGCATGGCGAACATCTTCAGCCTGCCGGTTTCCACCACCCACGTGCTGTCCTCGGGCGTGGCAGGCACCATGGTCGCCAACAAAAGCGGCCTGCAAGGCGGCACCGTCAGAACCATCCTGCTGGCCTGGGTATTGACCCTGCCAGCCACCGTGGCCCTGTCGGCCGGGTTGTTCTGGCTGGCTTCGAAGGCCCTTGGCAGCTGATAAGCAGCCAAACGAAAAAGGCGCGCTCCGCAAGGAACGCGCCTTTTTTATTGCTGCCAAAACACCACACTCCCCCTGTAGGAGCTGCCGCAGGCTGCGATCTTTTGATTTTATTTTTAAGAAGCAAGATCAAAAGATCGCAGCCTGCGGCCGCTCCTACAGGGAATATCGTACAAATCTGCAGGCAAAAAAAAGGGCAACCGAAGTTGCCCAAAATGCCTTGCGTGCTCATTACATCCAGAAAGAACTGCGGTTATTTCCGCTTGTGCGAATCCTTCCAGATAAAAAGTCCGAATCCTGCAAAAAACACAAACATGAGGCTGACAGTCAGCACTCCGGCGATCACCACGTTGTCGAAAAACATGACGCGTCTCCTGCACTTGGCCTGTTGCGATAGGGCTAAGTTAACCGAACGGGCAGGAGAGAATATTGACCGGGATCAATGTCGCCCGAGACGGGGCAAGAGGAAGGGAACGTTTGACCCGCATCAATGAATGCGGGGGATTTCAGCGCTTTTTCGGTTTGTTTTTCGGCTTTTTCCTGGCCTTGCCCAGTGGCATGGCCTGCTCGAACGCCTGGCGAACTTCATTGAGCCGCTTGTCATTGAGGTCATGAATACGCTTGGCGCGTTCAGCATTGAGGTCAATCAGTTTGTCGTCTTGGCTCATGGCAGTCAGTGCATCGCTTGAAATGAATTTCAGCCACCGTAGCGTTCGGCAACCCTTCGCCAATAATGCGGCCTGACGGCCGCGCTGACCAGCCGGCGCTCAAATCTCGATATCGACCCACAGCCCCTGCCGCGGCTGATCTTCCATCAGCGGCGCTACCGGCACGGTGTTGTCGGCATTGAGTTCATCGCCGGGAATCGCCAGGTGCGCCTCGGGGTCATGATCAGCCTCGCGTCGACGCCGTTCCTGCTCCTGCTTGCGGCGCTGTTCCTCGCGCAGCACTAACCCGTCCTCTTCAGGGTTGCGCTTTTGCAGATCGATCGTGCTTTCACTGGAGCTTTCCTGCACCGGCACCACCGGTGGAATGTCCGGACGCTGGCGGATCGGGTCGGTTTGCGAAGTGATCGGCACGGCACTCAGGGGAAGCATCGGTGGCAGCATGGTTTTCGGTCTCCTGTCAGCAGGCTGTCGGCTGCGGGGATGGCGACTTGAGCCATCGGTCGCAAACTGTGACCCAATTGGCACTCATTAGTGCACCGGGCGGCGCGTCATGCACGGGTGGGCTAACGTATGACTGTGAGTTTTTCTGAGAGTCCTTTGGCCCTGAAGCCCTCATTCCGTTAAGATAGCCCGCTTTTTCAGGTGGGAGTCAGGCAGCATGGCGCAGCAGTATCAACCGGGGCAACGCTGGATCAGTGACAGCGAAGCCGAGCTGGGTTTAGGCACCGTTCTGGCACAGGACGGCCGCTTGTTGACCGTGCTCTACCCGGCCACTGGCGACACCCGCCAGTACGCGCTACGGAATGCGCCTCTGACCCGCGTGCGGTTTTCACCGGGTGACTCCATCACTCACTTCGAAGGCTGGAAGCTTACCGTCCGCGAAGTCGACGACGTTGATGGCCTGCTGGTTTACCACGGCCTCAACGGGCAGAGCGAAGTGGTCACCCTGCCGGAAACCCAACTGTCGAACTTCATCCAGTTCCGTTTGGCCAGCGACCGTCTGTTCGCCGGCCAGATCGACCCGCTGGCCTGGTTCTCCCTGCGTTATCACACTCTGGAACACACCAGCCGCCAGCTGCAGTCCTCCCTTTGGGGCCTGGGCGGCGTGCGTGCGCAACCGATCGCGCACCAGTTGCACATTGCCCGCGAAGTCGCCGACCGTATCGCACCACGGGTTCTGCTGGCCGACGAAGTAGGCCTGGGCAAAACCATCGAAGCCGGCCTGGTGATCCATCGCCAATTGCTCTCGGGCCGCGCCAGCCGTGTGCTGATCCTGGTTCCGGAAAACCTGCAGCACCAGTGGCTGGTCGAGATGCGCCGCCGTTTCAACTTGCAGGTCGCGCTGTTCGACGAAGAGCGCTTCATCGAAAGCGATGCCAGCAACCCATTCGAAGACACCCAACTCGCGCTGGTCGCGCTCGAGTGGCTGGTGGATGACGAGAAAGCCCAGGACGCGCTGTTCGCGGCCGGCTGGGACTTGCTGGTGGTCGACGAAGCTCACCACCTGGTGTGGCACGAAGATCAGGTCAGCCCTGAGTATTCGCTGGTCGAGCAACTCGCCGAAACCATTCCCGGCGTGCTGCTGTTGACCGCCACCCCGGAACAACTCGGCCAGGACAGCCACTTCGCTCGTCTGCGCCTGCTCGACCCGAACCGTTTCCACGACCTGCAAGCCTTCCGCGCCGAGAGCGAAAACTATCGCCCGGTGGCTGAAGCCGTTCAGGAGTTGCTGGACAAGGGACGCCTGTCGCCGCAGGCCCACAAGACCATCCACGGGTTCCTCGGCAACGAAGGCGAAGCCCTGTTGGCCGCCGTCAACGATGGCGACACCGAAGCCAGCGCCCGCCTGGTGCGTGAATTGCTCGACCGCCACGGCACCGGCCGCGTGCTGTTCCGTAACACCCGCGCCGCCGTGCAGGGTTTCCCGGAGCGCAAGCTGCACCCGTACCCGCTGCCGTGCCCGGACGAATACCTCGAACTGCCGTTGGGCGATCACGCCGAGTTGTACCCGGAAGTCAGCTTCCAGGCCCAACCGGATGCCAGCGAAGAAGATCGCTGGTGGAAGTTCGACCCGCGCGTCGAGTGGTTGATTGATCAGCTGAAGATGCTCAAGCGCACCAAAGTACTGGTGATCTGCGCCCACGCCGAAACCGCCATGGACCTGGAAGACGCCCTGCGCGTGCGTTCCGGCATCCCGGCCACGGTGTTCCACGAAGGCATGAACATCCTCGAGCGTGACCGCGCCGCCGCCTACTTCGCCGACGAAGAGTTTGGTGCGCAAGTGCTGATCTGCTCGGAAATCGGCAGTGAAGGTCGCAACTTCCAGTTCTCCCATCACTTGGTGCTGTTCGACCTGCCGTCCCACCCGGACCTGCTGGAACAACGTATCGGTCGACTGGACCGGATCGGTCAGAAGCACATCATCGAACTGCACGTGCCATACCTGGAAACCAGCCCGCAAGAGCGCCTGTTCCAGTGGTACCACGAAGCGCTGAACGCGTTCCTCAATACCTGCCCGACCGGCAACGCCCTGCAGCACCAGTTCGGCCCGCGCCTGCTGCCGCTGCTCGAAGAAGCCGACGATGGCGAGTGGCAAGCGCTGATCGACGAAGCCCGCACCGAGCGTGAGCGCCTGGAAGCCGAGTTGCACACCGGTCGTGACCGTTTGCTGGAGCTGAACTCCGGTGGCGCGGGCGAAGGCGATGCGCTGGTGGAGGATATCCTTGAGCAAGACGATCAGTTCGCACTGCCGATCTACATGGAAACCCTGTTCGACGCCTTCGGCATCGACAGCGAAGACCATTCGGAAAATGCACTGATCCTCAAGCCGAGCGAAAAAATGCTCGACGCCAGCTTCCCGCTGGGCGACGACGAAGGCGTGACCATCACTTACGACCGTAACCAGGCGCTGTCTCGCGAAGACATGCAATTCATCACCTGGGAGCACCCGATGGTTCAGGGCGGCATGGATCTGGTGCTGTCCGGCTCCATGGGCAACACCGCCGTGGCGCTGATCAAGAACAAGGCACTCAAGCCGGGCACCGTGTTGCTGGAACTGTTGTATGTCAGCGAAGTGGTTGCCCCGCGCTCACTGCAACTGGGCCGCTACCTGCCGCCGGCCGCCCTGCGCTGCCTGCTCGATACCAACGGCAACGACCTGTCGGCCCGCGTGTCGTTCGAAACCTTGAACGATCAGCTCGAAAGCGTGCCGCGTGCCAGCGCCAACAAGTTCATCCAGGCTCAGCGTGACCAGTTGACGCCACGGATCAACGCCGGTGAAGCGAAGATCCTGCCGCGCCACACAGAACGTGTCGCCGAGGCACAGCGTCGCCTGGCCGCCGATACCGAGGAAGAACTGGCGCGCTTGACCGCGTTGCAAGCGGTCAACCCGACCGTGCGCGACAGCGAACTGGTGGCCCTGCGCAAGCAACGCGAGCAAGGCCTGGCCATGCTCGACAAGGCTGCGTTGCGACTGGAAGCGATTCGGGTGTTGGTGGCGGGTTAAGTCCCCTGCTCCACCCTGCTTAAAAAGAAGGCCCGCAGTGATGCGGGCCTTCTTTTTATCTGACTTTTGTGGTGATGCCGATGGCCTCATCGCTAGCAGGCTAGCTCCCACAGGGGTTGTGTTCACACTGGAGATCCAATGTGGGAGCCAGCCTGCTGGCGATAGCAATCATGCAGTCGCCGCTGCAACCTCTGGCTCGACCACGCCAACCAACCCTTCCTTCATCCGCTTGGCATCGCGCACGAAACACCGCGAAGCCAGGAACAGAAACACCACGGTGAACAACAGCGCCACCGGAATCAGGTACATCGCGTCATGCAGGCCAACCGCTTTAAACGCCTCAGTCATCTGTTCCGCACCTGCCTCGAGCATCGCCGTGTGGGCAAAGTGATCCGACAAGGCCCCGACCACCACCGGCCCCAAACCGCCGCCCAACAGATACAGCCCGGCAAAGAACAGCGCCATCGCCGTCGCCCGCAACCTCGGCTCGACCACATCCTGTATCGCCGTGTACACGCAGGTGTAGAAGTTGTAGGCGAACAACCAACCCAGGCTAAACACCGCAACAAACACACCGATCTCGATGCGCCCGGAATGCAGCGCCCACGCGGTGCAGACCGTCGAAATCATCAGGCTGAAGGCCGCAAACAACAGCCGCCCGTTGGCAATCCGCTGGTGAATCTTGTCCGCGATCCAGCCACCGAGGGTCAGGCCGACCAACCCGGTCACACCGACAATAACTCCGGTGGCGACCGCGGCATCCTGCAACGGCATGAGAAAGTACCGTTGCAGCATCGGCACCAGAAACGAGTTGCAGGCATAGGTGGCGAAGTTGAAACACAGGCCGGCCATCACCAGCCACAGAAAGGTTGGCACAGCCAATACCCGACGGATCGGCTGATCGATCTTTTCCTGCGACACCTGAACGCTCTCGGCGGCGCCGCGTTTCGGTTCCTTGATGAAAAACATGAAGATCGCGAGGATCAGCCCGGGCACCGCCGCAATAAAGAACGGCGCACGCCAACTGTCGAAGGCCTTGACCATCGCGCCGATGGTGAAGAACGCCAGCAACAGCCCCAACGGCAGCCCCAGCATGAAGATGCCCATGGCGCGGGCCCGGCGGTGCGCCGGGAACAAGTCGCCGATCAGCGAATTGGCGGCTGGCGCGTAGCTGGCCTCGCCGATGCCGATGCCCATGCGCACGATCAGGAAACTCCAGAAACTGCCCACCATACCGTTGACGGCGGTCAACCCGCTCCACACCGCCAGCCCCCAGCCCATCAGCTTGCTGCGCGAACCGGTATCGGCCATGCGCCCCAGCGGCAAGCCGGCAATGGCGTAGACGATGGTGAATGCCGTCCCGATGATCCCTAACTGGAAATCACTGAGGTGCCATTCCATGCGAATGGGCTCGATGATGATGGCCGGGATGGTGCGGTCGAAAAAATTGAACAGGTTGGCCAGGAACAACAGGAACAGGATGCGCCAGGCATTGGCCGCTTGGGTCGAGTTCTGCATGGGTCCGTCTCTTTTATTGTTTTTGGGGCGTCACTGCCCCCGGACTTTGCAATCTAGACAGGCCGGCCAAACCTGTCTTTCATTATTCGCCAGGCTGATACCCCCCCATGGGACGCAACCTGTAGGAGCTTTCGCAGGGCGAGTATTTCGCAGTCCGTCCGGTCGTTGAAAAATACCTTTCTCCCCCCCTTCCCAAGCCGTTGGCGAAGCCTAGAATAACGGCCTTGATTCCCCCCTGTGTCTCCACCCTCCTTACGATAATCGCCCATGCCCGAAGCCAGTCCGTGTCTGAATTGCGGTGCCTGCTGTTCTCATTTTCGCGTGTCATTTTTCTGGGGTGAATGCGCCTCGTCCGGGGGGACGGTACCCGATGAGCTTGTCGAGCAGATCAGCCCCAGTCGGGTCGCGATGCTCGGCACCGGCTGCAAACCCGTACGCTGCACCAGCCTGGTGGGAGACGTGGGCAGTACGGTGCAGTGCTCGATTTACGAAAAACGCTCCAGCACCTGCCGGGAATTCGACGCTTCGTGGGTCGATGGCGTGGCCAATCCCGATTGCGACGCGGCCCGTGCCGCTTTCGGCTTGCCGGCCCTGCAACCCGCATTCGAGACGCCTCAGAAGCAAATCGCCTGAGCATTAGCACTAGTCGCTATTAGGCTAATGCCAAAAACATTGAAAGCAATGTGCCACTACCGCTTGCGCCCTACCCATGCCCTCTATACTCCAGGACATTCGCCGACGCTCCTTGCGCCGGCTTGAGGGATAACGATGGGGGCATGCTATGGAGTGGCTTGGTTTGCATTTCATTACCGAGCTACCAGAGAGTGGGCAGGTCGTACTTAATTGCACACATGACCCTTTTCTGGTGCTGCTGGCTTATCTGGTCGCCTGTGTCGGCAGCTTCGCGACACTGGACATCGCCGAACGGGTTGCTCACGCTGAAAAATCCGCTTCCCAGACACTCTGGCGCTGGGTTGGCAGCGGATGCCTGGCCGGCAGTATCTGGGCCATGCACTTCGTCGGGATGCTGGCATTCCAGGCGCCTATCGATCTTCACTACCAACTGCCTGTCACGGTGTTCTCGCTAACCATCGCACTGCTTGCCGCGTGGCTGGCCATGCATACCCTCAGCCTTCCCGAGCTGAGTTTGCGACAGTGCCTCATGTCATCGATCGGGATCGGCCTGGGTATCGCGACCATGCATTACGTGGGCATGACGGCCATGCACTCCAATGCCTCGGTCTATTACCATCCGGGCCTGTTCGCCCTGTCCATCGTGATTGCGATCGGTGCCGCGCTGGCAGCCTTGTTACTGGCATGGTATCTGCGCGACGGCGCCGGCATGCTGCATCAGCTCATCAAATACTGCGCCAGCCTGTTGCTCGGGGCTGGCATCCTCAGTATGCACCTCACGGCCATGGCTGCCTTCAACCTGGTGCTGCCCGAAGGCAGCCTGCCAGCGCAAACCGGCGAAAACAGCCAACTGCAACTGGCACTGACCGTGGCGGTCATGACCCTGCTGATCATCGGCAGCAGCATCAGCGCGGCGCTGGCGGACAAGAAACTGCAACGCAAGGACCACGACCTGCAACGGGTCAACTCCCTGCTCAGCCAGCTGGACCAGGCGCGCATGTCGCTGCAACAGGTGGCGCACTACGACGCGTTGACCAACCTGATCAACCGCCGCGGATTCAACCAGGTCTTCGCCGAAAAACTCATCGAGAAATCCAGTAAAGGCGGGATGCTGGCGGTCATGTTCCTGGACATCGACCATTTCAAGCGGATCAACGACAGCCTTGGCCACGATGCCGGTGACGAACTGCTCAAAGTGCTTGCCGGGCACATCAAGAGTTCGATTCGCAGTCATGAGGATGTGGTCGCGCGCTTCGGCGGCGACGAGTTCTGCCTGCTCATCGACCTGCATGATCGTGAAGAGGCGCGGCAGATGGCCCAACGCATCATGTTGAAAATGAAGGAGCCCATCGAACTGGCCGGCAGGCGCATGGTCATGACCACCAGCATCGGCATCAGCCTGTTTCCGGAGGACGGCAAGACTTGTGAGGAACTGCTGAAAAACGCCGACCTGGCGCTGTATCAGTCCAAGGGCGGCGGCCGCAACGGCCTGAGCTTTTTCAGCGCCAACCTGAAAACCCGCGCCACACTGGAACTGCAACTGGAAGAAGAACTGCGCCATGCCTTGCGTGAAGACACTGGCTTGATGCTCTATTACCAGCCGATCTATGACCTCAAGACCGGTCAGGTCAGCAAGCTCGAAGCCTTGATTCGCTGGCAACACCCGGTCCATGGTTTCCTCGTGCCGGATCGTTTTATCGCCATCGCCGAGGCCAACGGCCTGATCGCCGAACTGGACAACTGGGTGCTGCGCAAGGCCTGCGAGGATCTGGGCGAGCTGTCGCGCCAGGGTTGTGTAGACCTCAAGATCGCCGTGAATTGCTCGCCCCTGAGCCTGGCGCGCGTAGAACTGGCCGATGAAATCGAGTACGCATTGCGAGCCGCCGGTGTGGAGCCCCACCGGCTGGAACTGGAAGTCACGGAAAACGCCTTGATGGGCAATATCGCCAACACACTGATGTTGCTGCGACAGATTCGTGCCCTCGGCGTGTCGCTGTCGATCGATGACTTCGGCACCGGCTATTCATCCTTGGCCTACCTCAAGCGCTTGCCGCTCAACACACTGAAAATCGACCGCTCGTTCATCCAGGACATCCCCAAGGCCACCCAAGACATGGAAATTGTCCAGGCGATCATCGTCATGGCCCATACCCTGCACCTGCAAGTGGTCACCGAAGGGGTCGAAACCTTCGAGCAATATCAGTTCCTGGAAAACCATGGCTGTGACTTCGCTCAGGGCTATTTGCTCAGTCGGCCGGTGCCACTGGCCGAGCTGCATCCGGTGCTGAACGAAATCAACCAGCGCAAGCACACCTGTACCGTCACGACGTTGAGCCTGGCTCACGGTACATCTGCACTAATGTAGACGGGTCCTTTTCAAGGAAGCCCTGACTGCCATGCAGGCGCATCAACTGCGCGGCCAGACCGCTGATCGGTGTCGCCGAGCCTTGCTCACGGGAAAACTTCACCGCGGTATCCAGATCCTTGAGCAACGTGCGCACGTGCCACTTGACCGGCTCGAAACGGTTTTCCGCCATCTGTGGGGCCAGGATCTGCAAGGGTTTCGAATCGGCAAAGCCGCCGGCCAGCGCTTCGGCGATCTGGCTGACATCAACCCCGGAACGTTCCGCCAACGCGACCACTTCGGCAATCACCAAGGCATTGCAGGCGACGATCATCTGGTTGCACGCCTTGGTCACCTGCCCTGCCCCGATGCCGCCCATGTGCGTCACACGCTGCCCCAGGTTCAGCAGAACGGGACGAACCCGATCCAGATCCTGTAACTCGCCACCCACCATGATCGCCAGGCTCCCGGCTTCAGCGCCGACCACACCGCCGGACACCGGCGTGTCGAGCCAGCCCATGCCGGTTTTACCGGCGAGTTCTGCGGCCATTTCCCGCGTGGCGTTGGGCTCCAGGCTGGAAAGGTCCACCAGTAACTGGCCTTTTCCTGCTCCCTCCGCAATGCCTGCCGGACCAAACACGACCTCGCGTACGACCGACGTATCCGCCAGGCACAACATCACCACGTCCGCGTGCTGGCACAGTTCGGCGGGGCTGGCGACCTGGCGTGCGCCTGCCTCCACCAGCGGCTTGCACTTCTCCGGATTGCGATTCCATACCGCCAGCGGATAACCCGCGGCCAACAGGCGCCGGCACATCGGCAGCCCCATCAGGCCGATCCCGGCAAATCCCAGCGAAGGTAGCATTGACATCATTTAGCCTCCTTTTGATTAAAGATCGCCAAATATTGGCCGATTCATCATGACTTAGGAAAGGATTCACTCCGAGTGACGACAGTGAGTCGGCCAACCAATCAGCCCAGGTAGATGGCGAACAATGACTTCTAAAAACAACCCGGCCACTGCGGTAACCGATCTGACGTTGAGCCCCGCGGCCAAGAGCCCGTCATCACCGAAGCCATTGACTCACTCCCGCCCGCTGGCGACCCAGCAATACCTGTACTTCACCGAAACCAACACCGACCGCATCCTCGACAACCTCGACGGCCTGCGCGACATGGTGTTCCCGCGCGCTCCGCACCTGGAAGGCGACAGCGAACAGCACAACGATCAGGAATTCCCGTCGGTGTGCCTGATCGGCCTGGGCCGCTGCGGCTCGAACATTGCGCTGGACGTGGCGGAGCTGGTGTACAACGCCCGCAAGTTCTACCTCAACGAATTCAACAACGAAGATCGCCTGTCGCCGGACAAGCGTTTTGCCGAAAAGGGCTACAGCCCGGCCCAGTGGATCCGCAACAACCTGCGCCTGGGCCAGAACAAAAACACCAAGCCGGTGTTTCTGGTCGAGCCGCTGGTGATGCTCGGCGACCTGGACAAGGACATCGCCGGACGCATCCGTTTCTCGCGCAAGGGCGAAAAAAGCGGCTTCCTGCGCGACTACAGCAAGATGAAAATCATGGACTTGTCGGAAGTCCACGCCGGTGGCGCCGGTAACGCGCCGATCCTCGGTCAGTACCTGGCCAAGATCATCCTGAACAAGGACACCCAGCGTTTCTCCAGCCCTGACTGGAAAATGATTCACTCGTACCTGATCGACAGCTGCGGCATCAAGGCCAACCAGTCGCGCCTGTATTTCTCGATCTTCAGTGCCGGCGGCGGTACCGGCTCGGGCATGGCCTCGGAATTCGGCCTGGCCCAGCAGCACTCGTACATGAACAAGACGTTCGACACCAAACCGATGGACGAGCACGACAGCAAGAGCGGCCACGCCTTCGTCTTCGAACCGATCTTCACCAGTGGCATCTGTGTACTGCCGAACATTTCCGACCACCGCAGTGAAATGTCCGAGGCGCTGCACATCAATGCCGGCCGCCTGCTGTGCAAGTACCTGTCGGAAGAGTGGGACTTCTCCTACAACTTCGCCAACGAAGACAGCAGCGAAGCCAGCGTCATGGGCCGCATCCGCCCATGGAACGCGATGATGCTGATCTCCAACGACATCATGCGTTACGCCGAAGAGAACGATGACGGCAATATCCAGAACATTGATGTCAATGCCATGGAAAAGCATGCCAACCAATACATCTCACAGCAGATCTTCAACATTCTGACGGCGCAGGCGGTGACCACCGACTACGACCAGAACTATTTCCGTCGCGCCGGCATCGACATCGGCGAAACCATCCGCCTGGACGCCAACGACCTGTTCATGAGCCTGGCCGGCCCGGTGGCGATTGCCTACGCAGAGTCCGTAGTGCCGGAAACCCCGCCGCCGAGCAGCGACAAATTCAAGGTGTTCGAGAAAGAGCCGCAGCGTCTGAACATCGATGACCTGTTCTTCCGTTCGATCGACCTGCCGCACTTCAACAAGGTCACCCAGGCCATCGAAGGCATCAGCCTGTTACCGATCGAGTCCAAACGCTATCGCGCGTCGCTGGAGCAGTACAAGAACTCGGGTTACGACGCGGCGGCCCTGCACGACCTGCACTTCTTCAAGAATTGCTCGTCGGTGGTGTCGATCGTTTCCTTGCCGAAGGACTACAAGCTGTCCTATATGGATTTGAACCGGTTGAAGACTCACCTCAACAGCCTGTTCCCCAACACCACGCTCAAGCGCTACGCGCTGGTGATCGGTGCCTCGGCCAACCTGTCGCTGACCACCCTGATCGCCAAGAGCCCGTGCCTGTCGGACGACTTCCTGACACTGATCGTGGCCTTCATCAAGCGCTGCTTTGCGAAGTCTGCCTACCGTTTCGATGAAACCCTGGACAACTCGATCCTGGACTTCATCGTCCAGGAGGAATTCGACGAAGGCCGCATCGACGACTTGCTCAACGAATTCGAGAACCCGGCGAAGATCCTCGATACCAACTGGTACGCGATCAAACCGATGTATGAAAAGAAGTACCGTGAGCTGATCAACGACAAGGAAAAATTCGTCTCGATCAACGACATCCGCCTGTCGCGCGACTGTGTGAAGAAAGCGATCAAGTACCTGCGCGAGATCTACCGTCACCGCATTGGCAAGACCAAGGTCATTTCGTTGAACAACCATACGGGCAAGACGGCTTAAACCTGAAAAGATCGCAGCCTGCGGCAGCTCCTACGGGCGTACACCTGGCCCTGTAGGAGCTGCCGCAGGCTGCGATCTTTTTCTTTTATCCACATCCAGAAACAATTGAGCAGCCGTTCAGTTGCCCTCTCAACTGTTCCCGTTACGTTTACGTCACCGTGAAGCTGTGGCCTTTCTCCACGGCAACATGCCATCACGCTACCCGGCTACACACTTTTACCCCTGAAAGGAGCGCACCAATAAGGTGCAACCTTTTAAGCCTGCGCCCTTTCCTGGACCAGAATCCACGGCGAAACAACCACAGCCCACAACTGTGGATCACGTTCAAAAAGATCCAGCGCCCGCGTTTCAGAGAGCTTGGCGAGTTTGTCAGCAGCCAGCCAGGCGGCCACTTTCTCCCCTTCATCCTGGGCCACGGCCTCGGCGGCGGCGATCAAATCCAGGCCGGGATCGACCCACAATAGGGCACCCTTGGCGAAGAACGGCTCCAGCTCTTTCCAGGTAATAGATGCGGTTTCACCAAGCAGCTTGGCATAGAGGGTGCTAGGTTCTTGATTCATGGGACTGTCCGGAAAAGAAATCGACGCGAATGATAACGTCGCTGGTCTGGCAGAAAAACCCGGATGCAATTGAGTGACCGAAATGAAAAGCGCAGTAAAGCCAGGGAATGCACTGAATCCGGCTATAAGCCCTTCAACACCCCCGCCGCAATTCTGTCTTTTTCTTTCAATAAAGCGACACCCGCAGGTTTTGCCCCCCGGCGCCGCCTTCCCAGGCTGACAATCGGCGCTCTACACTGTACCGGTACAGTTGCCGGGGGGCATTTCCGGGGGGATGTCGTGGATATCTGACCCGGTTCTGCTGCCATCGGCGCCAGGACTATAAAAACTACAACAGTAAGAGTGGAGCACTATGACTAAGGCTACTAAGCAGATTTCCAAACTGTTTGCCGCTATGGTTCTGGCCGGGGTTGCCAGCCATTCGTTCGCAGCTGACACCATCAAGATCGGCATCGCAGGCCCTAAAACCGGCCCGGTCACTCAATACGGCGACATGCAGTTCATCGGTGCCAAGATGGCCATCGAGCAGATCAACGCCAAGGGCGGCGTCGACGGAAAGATGCTCGAAGCCAAGGAATACGACGACGCGTGCGACCCTAAACAAGCCGTGGCCGTCGCCAACAAAGTGGTCAACGATGGTGTGAAATTCGTTGTCGGTCACCTCTGCTCCAGCTCCACTCAACCGGCTTCGGACATCTACGAAGACGAAGGCGTGATCATGATCACCCCGGCTGCCACCAGCCCGGACATCACTGCACGTGGTTACAAAATGGTGTTCCGCACCATCGGCCTGGACAGCGCCCAGGGCCCTGCTGCCGGTAACTACATCGCCAACCACGTAAAACCGAAAATCGTTGCTGTGCTGCACGACAAACAGCAATACGGTGAAGGCATCGCCACTTCCGTGAAGAAAACCCTCGAAGGCAAAGGCGTCAAGGTTGCCGTGTTCGAAGGCCTCAACGCTGGTGACAAGGACTTCTCCTCGATCATCCAGAAGCTCAAGCAAGCCAACGTCGACTTCGTCTACTACGGCGGCTACCACCCGGAACTGGGCCTGATCCTGCGTCAATCCAAGGAAAAGGGCCTGAACGCCAAGTTCATGGGGCCTGAAGGTGTGGGCAACGACTCCATCTCGCAAATCGCCCAGGACGCTTCCGAAGGCCTGTTGGTGACCCTGCCGAAGTCTTTCGACCAGGACCCGTCCAACAAGGCGCTGGTTGAGGCGTTCGCCGCCAAGAAACAGGACCCGACCGGCCCGTTCGTGTTCCCGGCCTACTCGGCTGTCGAAGTGATCGCCGAAGGCATCAAGGCAGCGAAGAGCGAAGACACCGCCAAGGTGGCTGAAGCCATTCACAAAGGCACCTTCAAGACTCCGACCGGCGACCTGTCGTTCGACGAAAAGGGCGACCTGAAGGACTTCAAGTTCGTGGTTTATCAGTGGCATTTCGGTAAACCAAAGACTGAAGTTTCGCCTCAGTAAACTGGCTCCATAAGTAATAGAGCCCACTGCGCAAGCCGTGGGCTTTGTTTTACGAGGTTAATAGGTCAGAGTCCCGCGATCCGGGAGCTGACTTACCTGAAAATCTTAAAACCGTCACCAGCGGTTCGCTGGCAAACGCTCGTGCGAAGGTGGCTACAGACCACACAGCCCGGGCCGGAACATGACTCCACCAGTGAAATGCGTATCAGGTTTTTAGGAGCGTTGTAATGCCTGAGATCTATCACTTCTTCCAACAGCTGGTTAATGGTCTGACCATTGGCAGCACCTATGCCCTGATTGCCATTGGCTACACAATGGTTTACGGCATTATTGGAATGATCAACTTCGCCCATGGCGAGGTCTACATGATCGGCTCCTACGTGGCCTTCATCGTCCTTGCCGGACTGGCCATGCTGGGTATCCATTCTCTGCCACTGTTGATGACCGCCGCATTCCTGGCGACCATCGTTGTAACCAGTGCCTACGGCTACAGCATCGAACGGATCGCCTACCGCCCCCTGCGGGGCAGTAACCGCCTGATCCCGCTGATCTCGGCCATCGGCATGTCGATCTTCCTGCAAAACTCCGTACTGCTCTCGCAGGACTCCAAGGACAAATCGATCCCCAACCTGATTCCGGGCAGCTTCAGTTTCGGTCCGGGCGGAGCACAGGAAGTGCTGATTTCCTACATGCAGATCCTGGTGTTCGTGGTGACCCTGGTGGTGATGCTCTGCCTCACCCAGTTCATCTCGCGTTCACGCTTGGGACGTGCCTGCCGGGCCTGTGCCGAAGACATCAAGATGGCCAACCTGCTGGGCATCAACACCAACAACATCATCGCCCTGACCTTCGTCATTGGTGCCGCCCTGGCGGCCGTGGCGGCTGTATTGCTCAGCATGCAGTATGGCGTGATCAACCCGAACGCCGGATTCCTGGTGGGCCTCAAGGCCTTTACCGCGGCGGTACTGGGTGGCATCGGCAGCATTCCGGGCGCCATGCTCGGTGGTCTGGTGCTGGGGGTGGCCGAAGCATTCGGCGCCGATATATTCGGTGACCAGTACAAGGACGTGGTGGCTTTCGGCCTTCTGGTTCTGGTGTTGTTATTCCGGCCAACCGGCCTGTTGGGGCGTCCGGAGATTGAGAAAGTATGACTAGGAATCTTAAACAAGCGCTGTTCAGCGCCCTGCTGGTCTGGGCCGTGGCCTATCCGGTACTCGGTCTGAAACTGTCCATCGCCGGCATCAACCTCGAAGTACTGGGTGCCAGTACCTCCACGCTGTTCATCATCACCGCCAGCTCGGTGCTGATGTTCCTGCGGGTGCTGTTCGACAAGCAGTGGAGCACCATGATGAAGTCAGCGCCGAAAGGCTCGCTGGTTTCGCCGAAGGTCAGCCACTTCATGACCCTGCCCAGCACCCAACGCTGGATCATCATGGGGTTGATCGTGGTCGCTCTGGTGTGGCCGTTCTTCGGCTCGCGCGGTGCGGTGGATATCGCCACGCTGATTCTGATCTATGTACTGCTCGGTCTGGGCCTGAACATCGTGGTCGGCCTGGCGGGGTTGCTCGACCTGGGCTACGTCGGTTTCTACGCGGTGGGCGCCTACAGCTATGCGCTGCTGTCGCACTACTACGGCCTGAGCTTCTGGATCTGCCTGCCCATCGCCGGACTGATGTCTGCGACGTTCGGCTTCCTGCTGGGCTTCCCGGTGCTGCGTCTGCGCGGTGACTATCTGGCGATCGTGACCCTGGGCTTCGGTGAGATCATCCGTCTGTTCCTGCGTAACCTGACAGACCTCACGGGCGGACCGAACGGCATCAGCAACATCCCCAAACCGTCGCTGTTCGGTCTGAGCTTCGATAGAACGGCCGCCGAAGGCATGCAGACCTTCCACGAGTACTTCGGCCTGACTTACAACCCGGTCAGCAAGGTGGTATTCCTCTACCTGGTGGCGCTGTTGCTGGCGCTGTTCGCGCTGTTCGTGATCAACCGTCTGCTGCGTATGCCGATCGGCCGTGCCTGGGAAGCCTTGCGTGAAGACGAAATCGCCTGCCGTGCCTTGGGCCTGAACCCGACCGTGATCAAGCTGTCGGCCTTCACCCTGGGCGCCTGCTTCGCCGGATTTGCCGGTAGCTTCTTCGCTGCACGTCAGGGTCTGGTGACGCCGGAGTCATTTACCTTCATCGAATCGGCCACCATCCTCGCCATCGTGGTGCTGGGCGGCATGGGCTCGCAATTGGGCGTGGTCCTCGCGGCCGTCGTAATGATTCTGTTGCCCGAGCTGATGCGTGACTTCAGCGAATACCGCATGTTGATGTTCGGTGCCTTGATGGTGCTGATGATGATCTGGCGTCCTCAAGGTCTGCTGCCCATGCAACGTCCTCACATGGAGCTGCGTAAATGAGCCGCGAGATCCTTAAAGTAGAAAATCTGAGCATGCGCTTTGGCGGTTTGCTGGCGGTCAACGGCGTAGCCCTGAGCGTGAAGGAAAAGCAGGTCGTGGCACTGATCGGCCCCAACGGCGCCGGCAAGACCACCGTGTTCAACTGCCTGACCGGCTTCTACAAGCCGAGCGGCGGCAGCATCCTGCTGGACGGTGAGGCCATCGAGGGCCTGCCCGGCCACAAGATCGCCCTCAAGGGCGTGGTGCGTACTTTCCAGAACGTGCGGCTGTTCAAGGACATGACCGCGGTCGAGAACCTCTTGATCGCCCAGCACCGTCACTTGAACACCAACTTCCTGTCCGGCCTGTTCAAGACTCCGTCATTTCGCAGAAGCGAACGCGAGGCCATGGAGTACGCCGAGTACTGGCTGGAAAAGGTTCACCTCAAGGAGTTCGCCAACCGTCCGGCCGGCACCCTGGCCTACGGTCAGCAACGTCGCCTGGAAATCGCCCGCTGCATGATGACCCGTCCGCGGATCCTCATGCTCGACGAACCGGCCGCCGGCCTGAACCCAAAGGAAACCGAAGACCTCAAGGCGCTGATCAGTGTGCTGCGTGAGGAGCACAACGTCACCGTGCTGCTGATCGAACACGACATGAAACTGGTCATGAGCATTTCCGACCACATCGTCGTGATCAACCAGGGCACCCCCCTGGCCAACGGCACGCCGGAACAGATCCGCGACAATCCTGAAGTGATCAAAGCCTACCTGGGGGAAGCGTAAATGCTGCAGTTCGAAAACGTTTCCACCTTCTACGGCAAGATCCAGGCCCTGCACAGCGTCAACGTCGAAGTCCGTCAGGGCGAGATCGTGACCCTGATCGGCGCCAACGGTGCCGGCAAGTCGACCCTGCTGATGACGCTCTGCGGTTCGCCGCAGGCCCACAGCGGCAGCATCCGCTACATGGGTGAGGAACTGGTCGGTCAGGACTCCTCGCAGATCATGCGCAAGAGCATCGCCGTGGTACCGGAAGGTCGTCGGGTGTTTTCCCGCCTGACCGTGGAAGAAAACCTCTCCATGGGTGGTTTCTTCACCGACAAGGGCGATTATCAGGAACAGATGGACAAGGTCCTCGGACTTTTCCCACGCCTGAAAGAACGCTTCGCCCAGCGTGGCGGCACCATGTCCGGTGGCGAACAGCAAATGCTCGCCATCGGCCGTGCGCTGATGAGCAAGCCCAAGCTGTTGCTGCTCGACGAGCCTTCCCTGGGCCTGGCACCGATCATCATCCAGCAGATCTTCGACATCATCGAACAGCTGCGCAAGGACGGTGTGACAGTGTTCCTGGTCGAGCAGAACGCCAACCAGGCGCTGAAAATCGCTGACCGCGCCTACGTGCTGGAGAACGGCCGGGTGGTGATGCAAGGCACCGGCGAAGCACTGCTGACCGACCCGAAAGTGCGCGAAGCGTACCTCGGCGGTTGAGCCATTGCGGTAAACAGAAAACGGCCTTCGGGCCGTTTTTTTATGCCCGCCATGAGACCCCTTGTAGGAGCGAGCTCGCGATGGACGTTAACGATGACGGTGGCTGGCTGGATGAACGTGGTGTCTATACGTTCTTCGCGAGCAAGCTCGCTCCTACAGGGGGTCATTACAACCGATCCAGCACCTCCCCACTGCGCTTGAACCACCCAATCAAATAATCCGCCAGTACCTGCGTGCGCTTGGGCAAACCGCCCTGATACGGATGCACCAGATACATCGGCATGCTGCGGGTCTGATAATCGCGCAGCAGCCATCGCAAACGCCCGTCCGCCAGCTCCGTTGGCAAACAGTAGGACGGCAGGCGCGCAATACCGGCACCAACCAGTGCGGCTTTCTTCAACAGGTTGTAGTGGTTGCTGGCGAACGGCCCCGACACCCGCACCCGCAACAATTCATGCTGCTGGTGATACAGCCATTCTTCGCGGCCGCTGTAATGGCTGTTGAGCAGGCAGCGATGTTCGGCCAGCGCCTGGGGCGTTTGCGGCTCACCGTATTGTTCCAGATAAGCCGGACTGGCACAGGTCAGTTCTTGCCACGCCAGCAACGGACGCGCCACCAGTCGCTGGTCAATCGCCACGTCAGAACGAATCGCCAGATCGAAGCCGTCGCGGGACAGTTCGCGGTAGCTGTTGTTGAGTTCCAGCTCAATCTGCACCTGAGGGTATTTGGCGGAGAACTCCAGCAACAACCCATCGAAGAAGGTTTCCCCGAGCGACACCGGCACCGTCATCCGCACCGGACCGGCCATGTCGTCCTTCAGACGCGCCAGGGCCTGACGCGCCCGCTCGACTTGCACCACCAGCGCCTGTGCCTGGGGCAACAACGCAGCACCGGCGGCGGTCAGGCTCAAGCGGCGGGTGGTACGTTGCAACAGCACCACGGAAAACTGCGCTTCTAGCTGGCTGATGCGCTTGGACAGCTGGCCTTTGCTACAACCGAGCTGCTGCGCCGCCAGGGTGAAACTTCCCGCTTCGATCAATACGGCGAACGCGGCCAGGTCATCCATCTCGCTCATGGATTGTTTCCATTTGAAAACCAAAGGTTGCCTATTAGTGCGCTTATCTACGGAAAAAACCACCCTAAACTGATACCTCGTTCAACCCATACGAGGATCAGCCCCCATGAAAATTCTTTTGATCGGCGCAAACGGCACCATCGGTTCGGCAGTCGACAAGGAACTGTCGCAACGCCACGAAATCATCCGGATTGGCCGTAACAGCGGCGATTTTCAGGTGGACATCAGCGACAGCACCTCGATTCGCAAACTGTTCGAGCAGACCGGCAAATTCGATGCACTGGTGTGTGCCGCCGGCAACGTGACCTTCGCACCGCTCAATGAGATGACCGAGGAGAGCTTTACCCTGGGCCTGAAAGATAAACTCATGGGCCAGGTCAACCTGCTGTTGATCGGCCGCGAGTTCGCCAATGACGGCGCATCGTTCACCTTCACCACTGGCGTGCTCAGTCACGATCCGATTTACAGCGGCGCGTCGGCAGCCTTGGTCAACGGAGCGTTGGACAGCTTCGTCCGCGCCGCCGCCATCGAACTGCCGCGCGGTCTGCGGGTGAATTCGATCAGTCCGAACGTGCTGGTGGAAGCCATGGGCAAATACGCGCCGTACTTCCGTGGCTTCAAGCCGGTTCCTGCAGCGGATGTTGCATTGGCCTACGCCAAGAGCGTGGAAGGGTTGCAGACCGGTCAGACCTTTCACATCTGAAGACCGAAGCACACAGGTTGTGACAGTGCCTGTACATAGTGGAGGCAATAACGGGTTGTGATGAACGGTCAGCCTGAGTAACGTGGCGACACTTGTCAGGAGACCCCAAGATGCGTGTTGCCCGTTCCCTAGTCCTCGTTGCCCTGCTTCCGCTGTTCGCCGCTTGCCAGTTGTTCGAGGGTGAACGGCAGAGCGACTCCCACGTCGGCCAGACACGCATGCAAGGCCAGCTGACCGCGGCGGACGGCAAGCTGCTGTTCCAGCCGTGCAACCAGGCAAACCGCTATGTGGTCAACGACACGGGTGGTACCAGCGTCCTGCAGCAGGCGGCAAACCTGGCGGACAAGCAGGGCAAACTGTTTGCCGACGTGCGTGGGCGGGTTGTGGCCGGCAGCGGTGGTGACGGCCAGGTCGATCTGGAGCAGTTGTACCGTGTCGAGCGCTCAGGCACCGCGTGCGACGATCCGAACTTCAACCTGCTGATCCTGCGCGCCGCCGGCCATACGCCGGAATGGAACGTCAAGGTCAGCGGCAAAGGCATGGTCATTGACCGCGCCGGCCAGCCTCCCCTCGCCGTGCCCTACGTGGAAGAGCAACTGGGCGATGGCCGTTTCAACCTCAGCACCGAAGCCAATAACCAACACATCGAACTGTGGGTTGCGCCGCAACGTTGCGTCGACAGCAGCACTGGCAGCATCCAGCACATGAGTGCCGAGCTGCGCGTTGACGGCCAGGTCCAGCGTGGATGCGGGTATTTCGGCGGCTCGCGCGACGACTGATTCGACGAGAGGCGGTTTTTGCCTCACTGGGCATTGCCTTTGGGGCTTATAATCGCGGGCTTCAAACGCCCTGGCGCAGTTGTGCGCCCCGCGAACCGGATCCTGCCATGTTACGAATCACCGAACTCAAGTTGCCGATCGACCATCCCGAAGAAGACCTGCGCCCTGCCATCGTGCAGCGCTTAGGGCTTGCCAGCGATGACCTGCTCGATTTCACCTTGTTCAAGCGCAGCTACGATGCGCGAAAAAAGTCCTCCGAGCTGTGCTTCATCTACACCATCGACCTTGAAGTTCGCGATGAGGCTTTGGTCCTGCACAAGTTTGCCGATGACCGTAACGTCAACGTGGCGCCTGATGTCAGCTACAAAGCGGTAGGCCAGGCACCGGCCGACCTGAGCGCGCGGCCGATCGTCGTCGGCTTCGGCCCGTGCGGGATTTTCGCCGGGCTGCTGCTGGCGCAAATGGGCTTCAAGCCGATCATCCTCGAACGCGGCACCGAAGTACGCCAGCGCACCAAGGACACTTGGGGCCTGTGGCGCAAAAGCGTGCTCAACCCGGAATCCAACGTGCAGTTCGGTGAAGGCGGCGCAGGGACATTCTCCGACGGCAAGCTCTACAGCCAGATCAAGGACCCGAAATTCCTCGGTCGTAAAGTCCTGCACGAATTCGTCAAGGCCGGTGCCCCGGAAGAAATCCTCTACGTCAGCAAGCCGCACATCGGTACGTTCCGTCTGACCGGCGTGGTGGAAAACATGCGGGAGCAGATTCGCGCCCTGGGCGGTGAAGTGCGCTTCCAGCAGCGTGTCACCGACGTGCTGATCGAAGACGGGCAACTGGTCGGCGTCGAACTCAATGGCGGCGAACAGATCCATTCGAAACACGTGATCCTGGCCCTTGGCCACAGCGCCCGCGACACTTTCCGCATGCTCCACGGTCGTGGCGTGTTCATGGAAGCCAAGCCGTTCTCGGTGGGTTTCCGCATCGAGCACCCGCAGTCGCTGATCGACCGTGCGCGCCTGGGCAAGTACGCCGGCCACCCGAAACTGGGCGCCGCCGACTACAAACTGGTGCACCACGCCAAGAACGGCCGTTCGGTCTACAGCTTCTGCATGTGCCCGGGCGGCACTGTGGTGGCAGCGACTTCCGAGCCGAACCGCGTGGTCACCAACGGCATGAGCCAGTACTCGCGTAACGAGCGCAATGCCAACTCCGGTATCGTCGTCGGCATCACCCCGGAAGTCGATTATCCGGGCGGCCCCCTGGCCGGTATCGAGTTGCAGGAACGCCTGGAATCCCACGCCTTTGTGCTGGGCGGCAGCAACTACGAAGCCCCGGCGCAACTGGTCGGCGATTTTATCGCGGGCAAACCGTCCACCGAACTGGGCAGCGTCGAGCCGTCCTACAAGCCGGGCGTTGCCCTGGGTGACCTGGCGTTGGCACTGCCGGCGTTCGCCATCGAAGCGATTCGCGAAGCCTTGCCGGCGTTCGAAAAGCAGATTCGTGGTTACTCGCTGCACGACGCGGTGTTGACCGGCATCGAGACCCGTACCTCCTCACCGCTGCGCATTACCCGCAACGAGTCGTTGCAGAGCCTGAACGTGAAAGGCTTGTTCCCGGCCGGTGAGGGTGCCGGTTATGCGGGCGGGATTCTGTCGGCGGGTGTTGACGGGATTCGGATTGCAGAGGCGGTGGCTCGGGACATCCTCGGCCTGGAGGCTTAAGCCTTAAAGCAAAAGATCGCAGCCTTCAGCAGCTCCTACAGGATTTACACCATTCCCTGTAGGAGCTGCCGAAGGCTGCGATCTTTTCATTTGTGTCAGATATTGGCGCGCAACACGCTAGCCGGCAGCGCCTCACCCCGCTCCACCGTCGCCGCTACCGCAGCCATCAAACCACTCAACTCATATCCCTGAGCCTTGAGCCAATCCTGATCGTAATAGGTTGTGGCGTAGCGCTCGCCGCTGTCACACAGAATCGCCACCATCGACCCCGTCTCCCCCTGCGCCTTCATGTGTTGAGCGGCCATCAGCGCGCCGATCAGGTTGGTCCCGCTCGACCCGCCCACATGGCGTCCCAAACGCTCCGCCAGGTAGTGCATGGCCGCCAGTGACAAGGCATCCGGCACCTTGACCATCGCGTCGATCACCTTGGGCAGAAACGACGCCTCCACACGCGGCCGGCCGATACCTTCGATCCGCGAGCCGTGGTCCAGTCGCAGGCTGGCATCGCCGGTCTGGTAGTAATCGAAGAACACCGAACGCTCGGCATCGGCACACAGCACGCGGGTGCAATACTGGCGATAACGCACGTATCGGCCCAGGGTGGCCGTGGTGCCCCCGGTACCGGGACTGGAAATCAGCCAGCTCGGCTCGGGATGCTGCTCGAAACGCATCTGATGAAAGATCGACTCGGCAATGTTGTTGTTCGCCCGCCAGTCGGTGGCGCGCTCGGCGTAGGTGAACTGGTCAATGAAGTGCCCGTCGTGTTCGCGGGCCAGTCGTTCAGACTCTGCGTAGATCTGGGTCGGATCGTCCACCAGGTGGCTTTGGCCGCCATAGAAGGCGATTTGCGCGATCTTTTCTTTCGAGGTAGTCGCCGGCATCACCGCAATGAACGGCAAGCCCAGCATGCGCGCGAAGTACGCTTCGGAAATCGCCGTGGAACCGCTGGAAGCCTCAATGACCGGCGCTCCTGGCTTGAGCCAGCCATTACACAGCGCGTACAGGAACAGCGAACGGGCCAGTCGGTGCTTGAGACTGCCCGTGGGGTGGCTGGATTCATCCTTGAAGTACAACTCGATGCCTGGAAATCCCGGCAGCGGCAAGGGGATCAAGTGGGTGTCGGCGCTGCGCTGGAAATCGGCTTCGATGATCCGGATCGCTTCGCGGGACCACTGTCGGTTGTCGCTCATGATGGTTTTCTCGTTGAATCGGGCAGGAGTCGGCCTTTTATCGAGGCTCATCCAACAAGCTTAGGAAAAAACCTACATCCAGCACAGGTACAGCTGAGGTCCAATACGCCCGGCAACTGCTAGGCTCTGCTCGGTACTGGCGGTTCACTCTGTAACGGCATATAACAAAAAAGAATATAACTTTTGTTTTAACAACTAACAGTACTTGTTAGGGTGTAACACCTTTTGAATTCACGGATGGAGAGCGACCTTGCCTCTGCGTAGCACTTTCACGCGTTTCTTTCAGTTGGAAGCTGCCAGCGGTCTGTTACTGATCGCCGCTGCCGTTCTGGCTCTAATCATCAACAACTCGCCGCTGTCGTGGCTGTACAACGGCCTGCTGGACACCCCCGTGGTGGCGCAGATCGGCGCGCTTAAAATCGCCAAGCCGTTGCTGCTGTGGATCAACGACGGCCTGATGGCGCTGTTTTTCCTGCTGATTGGCCTGGAAGTGAAGCGCGAAGTCCTCGACGGCCAGTTGTCCAAACCGTCGCAAATCGTCCTGCCTGGCGCGGCGGCGATTGGTGGCATGGTAGTGCCAGCGCTGATCTACTGGTACCTCAATCGCGACACGCCACCGGCCCTCAACGGCTGGGCAATCCCGACCGCTACCGACATCGCCTTCGCCCTTGGCGTGCTGGCGCTGCTGGGCAAACGCGTTCCGGTCTCGCTGAAACTGTTCCTGATGACCCTGGCGATCATCGACGACCTCGGCGCGATCATCATCATTGCGATCTTCTATTCCGGTGCGCTGTCGACCCTGTCCCTGGCGCTGGCCGCGGCCTGTATTGCCGCGCTGATCGGGATGAACCGGCTCGGCGTGGTCAAGCTCGGGCCCTACATGATCATTGGCTTGATTCTCTGGGTCTGCGTGCTCAAGAGCGGTGTCCACGCCACCCTGGCCGGTGTAACCCTGGCTTTCTGCATTCCGCTGAGCACGAAAAATGCCGAGCCCTCGCCATTGCTGACCCTGGAACACGCCCTGCACCCGTGGGTCGCCTACGGCATCCTGCCGCTGTTCGCCTTTGCCAATGCCGGACTGTCCCTGAGCGGTGTCACCGTCGAAAGCTTCACTCACCACGTCCCCATGGGCATCGCCATCGGGCTGTTGCTGGGCAAGACCGTCGGTGTCTTCGGCCTGACCTGGCTGGCCGTGAAAACCGGTATCGCCGCTCTGCCCCAAGGCGCCAATTGGGGCCAGATTCTGGGCGTGGCGATTCTCTGCGGCATCGGCTTCACCATGAGCCTGTTTGTCGGCTCGCTGGCCTTTGAGCCGGGCGTGAGTGATTTCGCCGGGATGGACCGCATGGGGATCCTGACCGGTTCGATTCTGGCCGCGCTGATCGGTTATGGGGTGACGGCGATGGCGAGCCGTAAGAACTCCAGCCTGGCATCCTGATAAACCGCGATAACGCCTGGCGCCAATCAAGACTCACCTCAGCCAAAAACAAAAAACCCGATCAGTCACCTGATCGGGTTTTTTGTTTATCCGGTGTTTGCGCTTAGTGCGAAACGCGGCTGGTGCCATTCACACTGGCGATGCGCACACGCTCGCCAACACGGAACACCTCGTTCGGCTGAACTTCCTGAACGTAGGCGCGCATGCTGCCATCGTCTTCGCGCACGGTGATTTCCACGCCCTGGGTGCGGGTCAGGCCTTCTTCAGCGGCCGAACCGAGCAGACCGCCGGCCACAGCACCGATGACGGCAGCAACGACGCTGCCTTTGCCACCACCGATGGAGCTGCCGCCAACGCCGCCGACCACTGCGCCTGCAGCGCCGCCGATCGGGGTTTTGGTGCCTTCGATTTTCACCGGACGCAATGCTTCGATGGTGCCCATGCGAACGGTCTGCACACGACGCGCCTCGTCACGGGAGTAGGAGTCACCGGTCAGGTTCGATTGGCAACCAGTGAGCAACATCGCCATCGTGGAAAAGGAAGCAACCAGCAGAACAGACTTACGCATAGCATCAACTCCAAAGAAACAGATATTCATTAAACTCCGCAGCTTGACGCCTGTCACGGCACCGCCCGGGTAAAATTGGTTTGATTCAGGCTCCGTTAAGGCGCCTCCACGAACTCACACAGTAGCGGCAAAATCGGAAAACTGCCCCACTGGCCAAGGATTTTCATGGACTACTTTATCATTTTCGTTACTACCGTCGCTGGTCTGTACTTCCACGGGTGGTTGTACGTACGGATCAAACGCTGGATGGACCGCGACCTGGCGCTAGCGCTGGCGGGCAAGGACGAGCTGAAAAAAGCCTTCATGCTCGAACAGTTGGCGAGCGCTCAGGTGCAGAAGATCAAGCGTCGAGACCTGCCGAAGTGGCTAGAGGCCGCTGCGGCAGGCTATCCCGGTAGGTAAACTGCTCAGGGGGCCAGACGTTCAAGAATCCAGCCGGTGCCCTGCTGGCGGTAATTGAGGCGGTCATGCAGGCGGCTTGGGCGGCCCTGCCAGAATTCAATGCGCTCCGGCAGCAGGCGATAACCACCCCAGTGTTCAGGGCAATGCGGCTGGGTGTCGCTGAAACGGTGCTCGGTGTCCTTGAGCAGCGTTTCGAGCTCGCCACGATCGGCGATCACACGGCTCTGCGGCGATGCCCAGGCCCCCAGGCGACTGCCCAGCGGACGGACCTGATAATAGGCGTCGGACTCCTCAGGCGTGACCTTCACCACCCGCCCTTCGATGCGCACCTGGCGCTCCAGCGCCGGCCAGAAAAACGTCATGGCCGCGAACGGATTCGCGGCCAGGTGCTGGCCCTTGGCGCTGTCGTAGTTGGTGAAAAAGGTGAAGCCTTGTTCGTCCAGGCCCTTGAGCAACAGAATGCGACAGTGCGGTCGACCGTCCTGGTCGACGGTGGCCAGGGTCATGGCGTTGGCTTCCACCGGCGCCTGCTCGGTTTTCACCGCGTCGGCGAACCACTGGTGGAACAGCGCAAACGGCTCGGCCGGGGCTTGTGCCTCGGTCAGGCCATCACGGGTGTAGTCACGACGCATATCAGCCAGGCCCTGGGTCATGGCGCATTCCTTTTGGTTAACGAATCACTGCTTTGCAGTATCGGTGGCGGCGCCTTTCTTGTCAGCCGCGGAGGCTTTGGCTGGCGTGGTCTTTTTCGCCGGCGTTGCGGTTTTCGCAGGTGATTTCTTGGCCGGTGCTTTTTTCGCTGGCGCTTTTTTCGTGGTCGGGACGGTCGCTTTTTTCGCAGCCGGGGCCGGTGTCACAGGCTTGGCGACCGGCTTGACGTCAGCGGCAGTGACCTTGGTCACAGGGGCCGGCGCCGGCATGTTGTACTTGCTCAGCAGTGCGACCATGGTGTTTTGCGGGGTCACCAGCAGCTCCACGCGACGGTTCAACGCACGCCCTTCCGCGCTGTCGTTGGCGGCGCGCGGCGCATCACCGCCCAGGCCACGCAGCATCAGGCGATCACGCTGCAAACCACTGAGACGGAAAATCGCCGCGACGGCCTGGGCACGTTCCTGGCTCAGCTTGACGTTGGCAGACGCCGCACCGGACGTATCGCTGTGGCCGAGAATCAGGACCGCGGTCTGTGGATCGGCTTCAAGGATTTTGGCAATGCGGGTAAACGGACCGAGTGTGACCGGCAGCAGCATGGCCGGACGATCAGGGTTGAACGAGCCTTCGACCGGGGTCGTCACCACCAGCACGTTTTCGCGGCGCTCGAGTTGCATGTTGCTGCCCTTGACCGCCTCGCGCAGGCGCGGTTCGTAGTCGTCAAGCCAGGCCTGGGTGACTTTTGGATCTGGCATCGGCACAGCTTTGGCGGCGCTCTGCTTGCTGCCGCCGAACGGCCACCACCACTTGCTGCCGCTATCGGTTTCGGCCTTGGCCACCGCAACGGGCTTGACTGCAGGTTTCACCTCCGGCTTGGCCACGGGCTTGCCGGTGCTGTCGTCGGAGCCGAACGGCCAGTACCAGTGGCTGCCGCTTTCAGTCTTGGCGACAGGCGCCGTCGCATCTTTCTGTGGAGTCTGTGCGCAACCGGTAATAGCAAAGCACAGGGCCAAGGCGAGGGTTTTATTGGATGACATTGGATATCCACAAAAATGAAGTCAAAAAAATCAGGCCAGATTGGCCGGTAGAAGCAGACGGTTTGAAACTGGAATGGCTATCGGGTTCCAGCCCTGACACCCGATAGTCGTTTTTACAGACAAGTGGCCAGAACCCGCACCAGCTTTTGTGCACGCGGATCCATCAAGACGTACGGCCCCAGGGTATTTGTCACAAATCCGAAAGCCACATCGTGCTCCGGGTCGGCAAAACCGATGGAACCGCCGGCACCGGGATGACCAAACGCCCGCGGACCAAGGCCGAAGGTGGCATTGGCAACGTCCGGTTGATCGAGCATGCAACCCAGGCCGAAACGGGTCTGGGTCAGTAAAGTCTTGTCCTCGCCGAGGCTGTGCTCGCGGGTCAGTTCATCGAGCATTTCGCTTTCCAGCAAGCTGCCATCGAGCAGGCCTGCATAGAAGCCGGCCAGGCTGCGGGCATTGCCATGGCCATTGGCGGCCGGCTGCTGCATGCGTCGCCACTCGGGTTTGTTGGTGCTGGTCATGATCGACGGCGGGTTGGTGAACGCCCGGGTCGTCATGGCCGTTGGCTCACGCATGGTCACTTGCAGCAGGCGCTGGGCGGCCGCATCGCCGACATTGCCCTTGCCCCGCGCAATGTGGGCCACGCGATGGAACTCTTCGTCGGCCAGGCCGACATGGAAGTCCAGGCCCAACGGCTTGGCGACCCGCGCGACGATGGACTCCCCCGGTCCACGACCGTCGGCACGGCGCAGCAATTCACCGACCAGCCAGCCATAGGTGATCGCCGCGTAACCGTGGCCTTCGCCCGGCGTCCACCATGGCGTTTCGGCGGCCAGGGCGTCGACCATGGTTTGCCAGTCGTAAAGGGCTTCGGGGGCCAGTAACTCGCGCAATGCCGGAAGGCCGGCCTGATGGCAGAGCAATTGTCGCAGGGTGACGGACTCTTTGCCGGCGGCGGCGAACTCAGGCCAGTAGCGCGCGACCGGGGCATCCAGTTGCAGCTTGCCTTCGGCCACCAGTTGCAGCGCGGTGACAGCGGTAAAAGTCTTGGTGCAGGAGAACAGGTTGGCGATGGTGTCGCTGTGCCAGGCCTCGGCCCCGTCCTTGTCGGCAGTGCCGGCCCACAGATCGAGGACGGTTTCGCCACCAACCTGAACGCACAACGCTGCGCCACGCTCCTGGGGATCGTCGAACAGCGCAGCGAACGCCTCTCGCACCGCTTCGAACTTAAGCTCGTAATGACCCTGAATCTGCACCCGCAACTCCCCGGAAAACGTTCTGTAAAGTGGGCCGCATTGTTCCAGCCCTTGAGGGTTTTTGGAACAGGGGCGGGCTAGGCGGTCAATTCAAGATCAAGATGAAAATCAAAAGATCGCAGCCTGCGGCAGCTCCTACAAGGTGTTCACACTTCCCCTGTAGGAGCTGCCGAAGGCTGCGATCTTGGCTGCCTCAGAATTTAATGACCTTTGCCGGAATGCCCACCAGCGCCCTTCCCCGGCCCCTTGCCGGCCTCGGCCTTGCGGCCGCCCTCGGCGTCGTGGCTGGCTTTGTCGGCGGCGGCCGTAGCCTTCTCGGCCTCCTTGCCCAATTGCTCGACCGTCGCCAGGTTGCTCTTGCGTACGCTATCGACAAAACCCTGGAACGGCAGATCAGTAATGCCCACCAACCCGAAGTGACCGTTTTCACCGTCAAGCAGACGCCCGGTGACCGGTTGATCGAGGTACTGAAACCAATGCACGCCAACAATCGACGGCTCGATCAAGGCCTGCTTGAGGAAGTTGGCATAAGCCGCACCGCGGTCCTCCTCCTTCGCCAACGGCGTGACGCCGCCCCAGAACGGGCCACGATCAGCCGAGCCGAAATTGAACTCGGTGATCAGCACCGGTTTGTCGAGACTGCGCAGTTTGGCGAAGTCGTAACCGTCCTGGGGTTGCAAGGTGTACATGTTGAAACTCAACACGTCGCAGTACTGGGCGCAGGACTCCACCGCTTCCGGCGTGCTGATCGCGAAACGGCCGCCGAGCAGCAACTGGTTCGGCGCGTGCCACTTGAGCGAGTCGGAGATGGTCTTGAAGTAAGTGTCGGCAAAGACCTTCTGGAAGTATTTGAAGTCGGCTTCGATTTCCGGGTACTCGGCGCTCGGAAGCGGTGGCACGAACCCCGGATCTTCCATCAGCTCCCAGGCTGGCAGATCAATGCCCCAGGCTTTCGACAGGCCAGCCTGATTGCGGTACTTGTCACGCAACTGCTTGAGGAATGCGCGCTTGGCCGGCACGTCGGTGGTCATTTTCAAGGTGCCGTAAGCCAGCGCATAACGGGCTTTCGGGTCGTCGCCGGGACCGGCCCAGGCCAGTTCGTTGTCGGCGTAGTAACCGATCAGCCATGGATCGTCACGATGGTCGCGGGCAGCAATCGCCACTGCGCGCTCGGTGGCCATGGCGAAACGCGGGTCAAACGGGTCGGGCATGCCGCCCCACCAGTCAGTACCGGTGCTGATGCTGGCGTAGTCGCCGACGATCGACAGCGGCAAGGTGTACGGCACGCGATCCGCGTCGCCCAGTACGGCGGCGCTCCAGTTGCCGATGGTGTTGAAGCCCCAGGCCTGCAAACGATCAAGGGTGTGACTGGCCCAGCGCTGCTCGTCGAACTGCGCCTTGCACGGTTCGGCAGGTTTTTGCTCAGCGGCTGTCGCTTCGGCGACACCGGCCTTGGTATCGCTACCCTTCGCGCACGGATCGCCATACAGACGCTGCAGATTGGCGCCGTAGAAGTCGTACCAGCGCCCGGCATTGTAGCCGCGGCCCTGACCGGCACCGTTGCCGTCACGGTTGTCGCCTTCGCCGAAATGACTGGCCAGGGCCTCGTCCGCCTTGGGCAGGGATTCGAACATCCACTCGCGACCGGCAACGTAGGTCTGGTTGACGTCTGCAGCGACGGTGTTAACCCCTAGCGAATAAAACGGATGGCCTTCCGGCGTCACCAGATACCAGCGTCCGTCGCGTTTCTCGGTGCGGAAAAAGCCGCTGGCCTTGAAGGACGGGCCTTTGGTTAGACCACCGAACTTGTCCAGGGACGACTTTTCACGCTCGGCCAGCCAGGTTTTCAGTTGCTGCTGCTCCTTGCTTGCGGCGTTTTTCAATTGTTCGTCGCTGCTGATTTTTTCCGGCCATTTGTCTCGGGTCGACTGGCCGTAAGCATCCACCAACCCGCCATATACGTCTTGGGTGACCGACTCGCCGTCCTGCACACCAAAGCGTTCCAGCAAGATGCTTTGTGCCGCTTTCGGCTGGTCCATCGACAAACTCACCGACACCACCTGGCTGCGATCCAGTTCACCGGCGCTGCTGGCCAGCAACACTCGCTGCCCCTCGACGGTCATCGGCATCGGCGGGCCAGCCTTCATGCCCTGGATCAGTGGTGATGTCGCTTGCAAAGGCACCAACAGGGTTTGCGCAGGCCCCGCCGGCAAATCGACGCGGCTGACCAGTGTCTTGCCGTCGTTGCTCTGGATGGTCACGTACAGGGTCAGGGCCCAGCTCATCGCGCTCTGGATCCGCAGGCTCATGACGCCCGACTGCGACCAGTCCCAGGCGCCGGTTTGCGGGGCCAGGCGCAAAGTCGGCCGGGTGGCCGGGCTGAACGTCACCCGACGCAACACTTCGCCCTCGGGGGTTTGCTCGGCGTTGGATTGCGGCAGGCTGGCATCCTGAGTCGCCACCTGGACCACGTCGGCGGGGCGCACAAAGTTGAACAAAGTCTGCGGGCTGGCGGGAGCGGCCAACAGCGGTGTTGCGAACAGCAGGGCAAAAACAGCAGGCAACGAACGGCAAATCATGAGAACGAAAATCTCCCTAACGACCTTCAATGGGCCAGTGGAAAAGCGATGGCAGAGAGATAGACAACGCGGTGGGCAAAACTACCCACCAGTGTTTCAGGAAATTTCTCGACGGAACGGCGGCAACGCGTTGAGGATGGCTTTGCCATAACGTTGGGTCACCAGGCGCCGGTCGAGCAAGGTGATCGTGCCGCGGTCTTCTTCGGTGCGCAGCAAGCGACCGCAGGCCTGGACCAGCTTCAGCGAGGCGTCCGGCACGGAGATTTCCATGAACGGATTGCCGCCCCGGGCTTCGATCCACTCGGCCAGTGCGGCCTCGACCGGATCATCGGGCACAGAGAAAGGAATCTTGGCGATCACCACGTGCTCGCAATAGGCACCGGGCAAGTCGACCCCTTCGGCGAAGCTCGCCAGGCCGAACAACACGCTGGAATCCCCGCCATCGACTCGCGCCTTGTGCTTGTTAAGGGTTTCCTGTTTCGACAGGTTGCCCTGGATGAACACTTGCTTGCGCCAGTCGCGATCCAGGCCATCGAACACGTCCTGCATCTGTTTACGCGAGGAAAACAGCACCAGCGTGCCCCGCGAGCCTTCGACCAATTCAGGCAGATCACGAATGATCGCGGCGGTATGCGCCGCTGCATCACGGGGGTCGGCGTTCAGGTTCGGTACCCGCAACACACCGGCGTCGGCGTGATGGAACGGGCTTGGCACCACCGCCGTCACGGCCTTTTTCGGCAGGCCGGCGCGCATGCGGAAGCGGTCGAAGGTGCCGAGGGCGGTCAAGGTCGCCGAAGTCACCAGACAGCCATACGCCACGTTCCACAGGTTGCGACGAAGCATTTCCGCCGCGAGGATGGGACTTGCGTTGACCTCGATGTCGAACAGTGAACCGCTCTCGGCCAGGGTCAGCCAGCGGGCCATGGGCGGGTTGTCTTCCGGATCTTCGACGGTGAAGGCAGTCCACAACTCCCAGTTGCCGGAAGAACGCGACAGCAGGCTGCCGAACAGCGGATACCACTCTTCGGCCTGGTTGCTGGCGATGCCGATGTTGACCTCGCCATCCATGCCTTCCTTGAGCAGGTCGGTCAGGCGGGTGAACAAGTCCGTCAGCCGCGCGAAGCCTTTCTTCAGTTCAATGCCCATCTCGCGCATGTGCTCGGGAATCACACCGCCGACGAATCGGTGACGCGGGCGCTCGCGGCCTTCGACGTCTTCGCCGGGTTTGAAATCGGCAATCTGCTCGCACGCGGTGAACATGAACTGCTGCTGGGTCTTGATCTCCCGCGCCAGCTCCGGCACCTGCTCGATCAACTTGCCCAAGTCGCCCGGCAACGGGTGCTGGGCCAGCAGTTTGGTGAGGTTCTTGGCGGTGGTTTCCAGCCAGTCGGCGGTGGAGCGCAGGCGCGTGTAATGGGCGAAGTGGCCGATGGCCTTGTCCGGCAGGTGATGGCCTTCGTCGAACACGTAGATGGTGTCGCGCGGGTCCGGCAACACCGCACCGCCGCCCAGGGCGAGGTCGGCCAGGACCATGTCGTGGTTGGTGACGATCACGTCGACCTTGCCCATGCCTTCGCGGGCCTTGTAGAAGGCGCACTGGCCGAAGTTCGGGCAATGACGGTTGGTGCACTGGCTGTGGTCGGTGGTCAGGCGCGCCCAGTCGGCGTCTTCCAGGGCGGTGGACCAACTGTCGCGGTCGCCGTCCCACTTATTGCCGGCGAGTTTTTCGATCATGCTGGTGAACAGCTTCTGGCTGGCCTCGTCGACCTCGATCCTGAAACCTTCTTCTTCGAACAACTGCGCCGTGGCGGTCTGCGCGTGGCCCTCCTGGAGCAACATGTCGAGCTTGGACAGGCACATGTAGCGCCCGCGTCCCTTGGCCAGGGCGAAGCTGAAGTTCAGCCCGCTGTTGCGCATCAGGTCGGGCAAGTCCTTGTAGACGATCTGCTCTTGCAGGGCCACGGTAGCCGTGGCGATCACCAGGCGCTTGCCGGCGGCCTTCGCCGTGGGGATCGCCGCCAGGCTGTAGGCCACGGTCTTGCCGGTACCGGTGCCGGCTTCCACCGCGACAATCGCGGGGTCGCCACTGCGCCGGCCTTCGTCGTCGGTGTCGATGTCACCCAGGACTTTGGCAACTTCGGCGATCATCAGGCGTTGGCCATAACGCGGCTTGAGGCTCTTGGCTTCGAGAAAACGCGAGTAGGCGCCCTGGATCGTGGTTTTGAGTTCAGTGCTGATCATGGATTGTCGGGCGCAAAAACGCTGGATAAATTTTCAGTGGTTCGGTTTGGCCGCTATCATACCCCGCTAATGAATACCGCGCAGAACGGAGTAACCCAATGACACCTTTTAGCCTCATTTATAGCCTGCATGTACTGGCGGCCCTGGTCTGGGTCGGCGGCATGTTTTTCGCCTGGATGGTCCTGCGCCCCGCAGCGATCACGGCACTGGAGGGCCCTGCCCGGCTGAAGTTGTGGGTAGAAGTGTTTCAAGGTTTTTTCCGCTGGGTCTGGGTGGCGGTGGTGCTGTTGCCGGTCAGCGGCGTGGGCATGCTGAATCTGCACTTCACCGGTTTTGAAAACGCGCCGCGCTATGTGCAGGTGATGATGGGCTTGTATGTGGTGATGACCGCGCTGTTTATCCGCATTCAGGCGCTGATGCTGCCGGAACTGCGCACCGCCGTGGCCGGGCAGGATTGGCCAGCCGGGGCCGCGATACTGGGACGGATTCGCCGGTTGGTGGGGATCAATCTGCTGGTGGGGTTGGCTGTGGTGGCGATTGCTGCGACTCGGCCGACGCTTTAAAAGCTTCACGGGCAAGTCGGATCGCCGCACCGCCGCTCCCACAGGGTTCCGTGATCCCATGTAGGAGCGAGCTTGCTCGCGATAGCGGTCTGACAGACTGCTCACATTTCGGCGATAGCTTACAACCGCTGCACCGTCACCGAACCCGCCGCGCCTTCAGGCCCCGGCTGCCCATCAGCCCCAGGTTTGCCGCTCTTGCCGCCATCGGCCTTGTAAATCAGGCAGCCCTTGGCCTTGCCACCCACGCCCGGTTTGCCGCCCGGGCCGGCCAGGCCACCGGCACCGCCGGCCACCTGAACCTTGATCCGGTCTGCCGGGAATTCATGCGGTACTGCCAGTTTAACCAGTGCCCCCGGCGCCCCTGGCTGGCCGTTACTGCCATCGCTGCCATCAGCACCGCGACCGGCCTGGCCCCAGGTGCAGCCCGGTGCCTGGCCATTGGCCCCATCGAGACCCACAAACCCCGGTGCGCCCGCACCACCGCGTGCATCAACAATTAATTGCGGTGCGTTGAGTGCCTTGATCTGCAAATCAAGATTGCGCCCGGATCGAGCGGCCTTCTGGTAAGTCCCGGGGGCGCCACGGGCGGTGATCTGGCTGCCTTCGGACAAATCAGCGCGACGGACCTTCAGCGCCAGCGCCTGTTCCCCCGGCACGATGGCAATGCGCGCTTCACGCCCCAGATGCAATTCACCCACGGTGACTTCGGTCACGTTCGAGGGAATCAGCAAGGTGCCGTAATCGGCCACTTCCAGGCGTTCCAGTTGCAGAGTACTGGCGGTGTTGGGCAAGCGCATCAGCGAGTTGGGTTCGACACTCACCACCTGTGCGCTGGCCAATGGACTGATGAGTGCGGCGAGCAGACAGAGTTTACGCATGGGAAGCCTTCGAAGCGGTGGGGGCTGGAATGGTTTGCAGGTGGAATACGCCGAAAATGACGATCTTCAGGCGGTCAAGCCAGGGATGAGCGCGACCTCGAAGGCTGCGATAGCACAGCAACGCTTCCAGAAGATGGATGAAGCCCAACAGGCCGCCGGCCAGGTTGACCAACGGGTGCAGCGGAAAGACAAACGGTGTGAGCAGATTGAGCAGCACTACCGACCAGAACAGCAAGGTCAGTAACCGCCCCAGCCCCCATAAGACTTTCATACGCGCCCCCGATGTAAATTATTGTTTGCACGCACAGTAACGGCTTCCACGCGGGATAAGCCAGAGGGCAACGGAAAAATCTTCATGTAGGCCGCCGAACGGCCGTCACAGCGCTCACACCTGTCGCCCGACTGCTCTATCTCATGGCTCAGCGATTTACATGCAGGTCCACGCGACGGTTTTTCGCACGGCCTGCTTCTGTTTCATTGTCGGCAATCGGTTGACTCTCGCCCTTGCCTTCGCTGGTGACTTTGTTCGGCGCCACACCCTGGCTCAACAGGTATTCCGCCACGCTGCTGGCACGCCGCTCCGACAAGGCCTGGTTATAGGCATCCGAACCGACGCTGTCGGTATGGCCGACCACCTTGATGCTGACCACATCGGCATCCTCGAACTTGCTCATCAACGCGTCCAGCTGACTCTTGGCCGTCGGGGTAAGGCCGGATTGACTGGAGGCAAACAGCACGTCGCCGGCATCGCTCAGGGTGATGACTTCGGATTGCGCAGGCTCGGATTTGACGCTGGCCGGATACTGCGGCGCCGGGCAACCGCGATGGTCGACCGGGGTATTGGCGGGAGTATCAGCGCAACGGTCGCGTCGGTCGAAAACGCCGTCGCCGTCTTCGTCGCCATCCTGGGCATAACAGATCAAGCCGCCGGACAAGATACCCAGCGCCGCCCCACCCGCTGCCCAACCACCACTCTCGATTGCGCCCAGACCACCACCGACCAGGCCGCCGATCAGGCTGCAGATTGGCCAGGTTCGTTGATTGAGGGGGGCAGAGCCATCGCTGTGGGTCGCGCAACCGTTCAACAGGCTGCCAAGTAGCACAACCGGCAAGACGGTCCTTGTGAGAACGATCATGTTGAAAGCTCCTGTGTCACCGGCCAATACCGGTTACACAGGAGTAAAGACCCGCATCCGCGACTGCACAAGGCGCGGATGCGAGGGGGCTTAACGCTGGATTTTGATTTCCGTACGACGGTTCTGTGCACGACCGTCAGCGGTTTTGTTGTCCGCAACTGGCTGACTCTCACCGGCACCGACAACCGACACGAAGTTGCTGCGAGGTACGCCTTGTTCGATGAGGTATTCAACCACCGAGTGGGCGCGTTTATCCGACAGTTTCTGGTTGTAGGAATCGCTGCCCACGCTGTCGGTATGGCCGGTTACGGTCAGTTGAGCAGTAGGGGCTTCGGCTTTCAGGCGAGCGGCAATCTTGTCGAGTACCTGTTTGTCGGACGCGGTAAGCGTGGCCTTATTAAACTGGAAGTGAACATCGCGGATGACGATGGTTTCTTCCTTGACCACAACCGCCTCTTCGACCACAGGTGCTGGTGGTGGGCAACCGTTGGCATCGACCCGAACGCCTTTAGGCGTGCCTGGGCACTTGTCGCGACTATCCAGCACACCATCGCCGTCTTCGTCGCCATCACCGTGCACCCAGCAATAAGCCGCTGCCGTACCGCCGACGAGCAGAGCACCATACCCTGCCCATGCCGAGCTTTCGGTCGCACCGAGGCCCGCACCCACGACACCACCGACCGCCGCACAGGTCGGCCAGTCGGTTTTCTGCAAACCTGCGCAACCAGTCAAGACACTGGTTAGCAGAACCAAGGGTAATGCTGTCCGAACTATGCTCATCTAGTTTTCTCCTGAGGGATCGGCTTGGAACCGATTCAGGTAGTAAAGACCCGAGTTTTAATCTCCGCCAGCAATAGGCCATGCGGTTTATTCGTGTATTAACGACAGGTTGACGCTTTTGTCGCCAGGCCGCTCTAGGCCCGAACGTTCGGTCAGGCTAGTCTTGGCAGATCTGATTGAGGATCTTCGATGATTGCAGGTATTTCTTCGCGCACGCCGCAGCAGGCACTGGCCGCTTTACTTGACCGATATGCCCCCGCGCGCCTGTTGTTGATCGGCGCCAGCGAGTTCCCGGCGCTGGAAGCTTTCAAGCTCGCTCACCCGGACAGCAGCGTCGCTTTCGCTGCCCCCGGGCCGTTGCCCGACGAGTTGGCGGCCCGCCGATTCGACTTGGCCCTGGTGGTCGATTGCCTGGAGCATTTGCCCAAGCGCAACGGCCTGAATCTTTTGGGCGGCATTCGCAACCTCAACGCCAGCCGCATCGCCGTGTTGGCGGATCTGCCAGCGTGTGGCTGGCAGGAAACCGACTTTTTCTCCCTGGCCCTGCAAGCCAGCGAACGCTTTCAACGGGACGAACAGGTCTTGACCCTGTTCACCTACGATCTGCTTGAATACAAACAAGTCCCTGACTGGCTCAATTCGCGCTTCTGGGCCAATCCGGAAAACTTCGGGAAATACTGGTGGTAATGCAATGAGTACATCCATTTGCCCTTGCGGCAGCGGCACCCTGCTCGACGCCTGCTGCGGTCACTACCATGCCGGGCACCCGGCGCCGTGCGCCGAAGCCTTGATGCGCTCGCGCTATAGCGCCTACGTGCTGGGGTTGGTCGACTATCTGGTGGCCACCACCCTGCCCGCCCAACAGGCCGGCCTGGACCGTCAATCGATCAGCGACTGGAGCGCGCAAAGCACGTGGCTGGGCCTTGAGGTGGAAAGCTCCGAAGTGCTGGGCGGCCAGCCTGAACACGCCTTCGTGACCTTCACTGCACGCTGGCACGACAGTAGTGGCGAGCACAGCCACCGCGAGCGTTCGTCATTTGTGCAAAACACCGGGCGCTGGTACTTCATCGACCCTACCGTGCAGCTCAAGCCCGGACGCAATGACACCTGCCCGTGCGCGAGTGGGCAGAAGTTCAAGAAGTGTTGCGCAGGGTATTTCAGCAGTTAGGACATGGAATGTCTGTCCACCCCGCAGGAGCTGCCGAAGGCTGCGATCTTTTGGGTCTGGACTGAGGCTCAAGGGAGAAACACCACGATGATCATCCGCCGCGGCGCACTCTATCTGCTCACGTTGTTCCTGACACTCGGGCTCGGCGGCTGTGCATCGTGGTTCGGCGACGACTTGCCGGACCCCGAGGTCCATCTGGTGAAGATCGAGGTGGTCAGCGCCAAACTGCTGGAACAGAAATTCCTCCTGCACTTTCGCATCGACAACCCCAATGACAGTGACCTGACGGTGCGCAGTCTGGAGTACCGCGTTCACTTGGGTGACATACTGCTGGCCGACGGCGAGTACGAACACTGGTTCACCATCGGCCCCAGACACAGCGCTTACTTCAAGGTGCCGATCCGCACCAACCTGTGGTCCAAGGTCCGTGATCTGGTCAAACTGCTGAAAAAATCCGATCAACCCATTCCCTATCGTCTGGAAGGTGAACTGGAAACCGGTATATTCATCGCCCACTACGTGCACCTGGCGCGCAATGGCGTGATAATCGCCGCCGATTTAATTCCGGAGCAACACCGATGACCCAGCAACCCCACGTCCATGGCCCTGACTGCAACCACGATCATGACCATCACCACCATGATCACGACCACGGCCATGTCCACGGTCCGAACTGCGGCCACGCTCACCAGGAACCGGTGCGCAATGCCCTGAAGGACGTCGGCCGCAACGATCCGTGCCCATGCGGAAACGGCAAGAAATTCAAGAAGTGCCACGGCGCTTGATGCTTCGGGCGAAGGCTTGCTTCGCCTGTTGAATCGCCTTCGCGAGCAGACCTGTGCTGTGAATGCAGTTCCCTTGTAGGAGCGAGCTTGCTCGCGATGGTGTGTCAGTCGACATCTGTGTAGCTGACACACCATCGCGAGCAATCGAGCGTCGACCGGCTGCTCCTACAGGTTTTTCAGTCAGCCTTTAATAGGTCGGCAGTACTGACCACCGTTGCATGCTCACCGTGCAAATTCCCCAGCGACATCGCATGCACCTCTTCGGCGCTATGGGCATGGCCGAAAAAATCAGCCTTGTCGAAGGTAAAGCACGCATCCTCGGCCACCCAGGTATCAAACCCCAGGTTGCCTGCGGTACGCGCCGTGGATTCCACCGAGTTGTGGGTCGCGACACCGACGATGATCAATTGCCCGATCCCCGCCTCGCGCAACTGCGCCTCCAGCCCCGTCGAACAAAACGCATCCGGCACCTGTTTCTGGATCAAAAGTTCGCCGCCCCCCGGTGCAAAGCGCTCCTGAAACTCCACCCCCGACTGCTGCGGCCAGAACACTGAGTCCTCCGAGCGGGACAGGTGCTGCACATGGATCACCGGCCGAACGGTGCGCCGCCAATGACCGAGCAATTCCAGCATGCGCTCTTCAGCCTGAGGATTATTCCTGCGGCCGAGTCTGGGATGCAGGATGCCTTTCTGTTGATCGATGATGATCAATGCCGCGTTTGCCTTGAGCTCCATGCCGACTTTTCTCCAGGATTGTTGACCGTGTCGCACTTCAACATCACCCATTGCGACTGGCAAGGCCGTGATTTTTTCGGTTTATCAGACAAATCCTGAAATAACCTTGTACCCCGCTTGCACGGCCACCTCCTGCTCACTAACGTAGCGCCTTTATTGCGCGCCGCCGCCTCTACCCCCGCAGGAGCTTTGCCATGGCCTCGCCAGCCCTTACTCATTTTCTACCCCGGTTCGGCGTTGCCGCAGCAGTGGCCGGTGCCTTGAGCCTGACCGGTTGTCAGAACTTCAATGCCCAGGACACCCTCCCGCCGACCTCCGGCGTACAGCCGCTCAAGGGCCTGGCGCAAAACGTTTCGGTGCGCCGCAATGCCATGGGCATGCCGCTGATCGAAAGCAACAGCTTCCACGACGCGCTGTTCACCCTCGGTTACGTGCATGCCAGCGACCGCATCACGCAGATGGTCACCCTGCGCCTGCTGGCCCAGGGCCGTTTGGCCGAGATGCACGGTGCGCAGCTGCTGGATGCCGACCGTTACATGCGGGCGGTCAACCTGAAGAAAAGTGCCGGCGAGTTGTACAAGGCCTCTTCGCCGCGCCTCAAGCGCTTCTTCGAAGTCTATGCGCGCGGCGTCAACGCCTACCTGTTCCGCTACCGCGACAAACTGCCGGCGGACCTCGCGGCCTCCGGGTACCAGCCTGAATACTGGCAGCCGGAAGATTCGGCGCTGATTTTCTGCCTGTTGAACTTCAGCCAGTCGACCAACCTGCCGGAAGAAATTTCCTCGCTGGTACTGGCCCAGACTGTCACCACCGACAAACTGGCGTGGTTGACGCCGTCGGCTCCCGACGAAAAACTGCCGGTCGCCGAAAGCGAAAAACTGCAAGGCATCAAACTCAACGGGCAAGTGCCGGGGCTGGCCGAACTCAGCAAGGCCACCAGGCAACTGTCGGACCTGAACCTGCTCGGCGCCACCTCGTCGAACAACTGGGCTATCGCCCCGCAACGCAGCCGTAGCGGCAAGAGCCTGTTGGCCAGTGACAGTCACGGCCCGCTGGGCGTGCCTTCGTTGTTCAGTTACGTGCAGATTCGCGCGCCGAAGTATCAGGCGTCCGGCGTGACCATCGCGGGCCTGCCAATGGTGCTCGGTGGTTTCAACGGCAAGGTGGCATGGAGCATGACGTCCGTGATGGGCGACAACCAGGACCTGTTCCTGGAGAAGATCAAACGCCAGGGCAACGGGCTCACCTACGAAAATGCCGGGAAGTGGCAGCCGGCGATCGTGCGCAACGAAACCTATTTCGTCAAAGGCCAGCGGCCGATTCGCGAAGCGGTGTACGAAACCCGCCATGGACCGCTGCTCAACAGCGCTCAGGGCAGCACTCTGGCCAATGGTTTCGGCCTGGCCTTGCAGACGCCGAGCTTCACCGACGACAAGACCCTGGACGCGTTCTTCGACCTGTCCCGCGCCCAGAGCGTCGAGAAAGCCTCTGATGCCAGCCGCGAAATCCGCGCCATCGCGCTGAACCTGGTGTTTGCTGACGCGAGCCACATCGGCTGGCAAGTCACCGGTCGTTACCCGAACCGTCGCGAAGGCGAAGGTCTGCTGCCCTCACCGGGCTGGGAAGGTCGTTACGATTGGGACGGTTACGCCGACCCGATGCTGCACCCGTACGACCAGGACCCGGCCCAGGGCTGGCTCGGCACAGCCAACCAGCGGGTCATTCCCCATGGCTACGGCATGCAGTTGTCCAATTCCTGGGCGGCTCCGGAGCGCGGCGAGCGCCTGGCCGAACTGGCCGGCGCAGGCAAACACGACAGCCGCAGCCTGATCGCCATGCAATACGACCAGACCACTACCTTCGCTGCCAAGCTGAAGAAAATGTTTGAAGCGCCAGGTATGACCCAGCCGCTCAAACAAGCCATCGACGCCTTGCCGGCGGCAGATCGCGCCAAGGCACACGAGGCCTACAGCCGCCTGTTGGCGTTCGACGGCAAGCTCAGCCCGACCTCCACCGATGCGGCAATCTACGAACTGTTCCTGCAGGAAAGCGCCCGGCAGATCTTCCTCGATGAACTGGGCCCTGAAAGCAGCCCGGCATGGAAGGCCTTTGTCGCCGATGGCAAGTTGTCCTACGCGGCCCAAGCCGATCACTTGCTCGGGCGTGAGGACAGCCCATTCTGGGATGACGTGCGCACCGCGCAGAAAGAAGACAAACCGGTGATCCTCGCTCGCAGCCTCGCCGCAGCGATCAGCGCAGGCGACAGCCAATTGGGCAGTGATCACAAGGCTTGGCAGTGGGGCAAACTGCACCGCTATGAATGGAAGAACACCAGCGGCCAGACCGTACGCGGACCGCTGCCGGCCGGTGGCGATCACACCACGCTCAACACCGCTGCCTTCGCCTGGGGCCAGGACTTCAACACTACGCTGGCGCCAGCCATGCGCTTTATCGTCGACTTCGGCCAGTCCGAGCCGCTGATGGCGCAAAACGGCACCGGCCAATCCGGAAACCCGGCCAGCCCGAACTACCTCAACAGCATCGAACCGTGGCTCAAGGGCCAGTACATGAGCCTGCCGATACAGCCGCAGAACTTCGACAACGCCTATGGCAAGACTCGGATGACGCTGACACCAGGAAAGTAACCGCGCCCTTTACCTGTGGGAGCGAGCCGGCTCCGGGCGGCGTTCCGACGATAGCGATTCAACATTTAAAATAGAGGTTGAATGTTGAATCGCCGTTGCGGTTGCGCTGGCGCAAGGACAAGTCGGTCGACGAAGCCGACAGTTTGGCGACCCTGCAAAATCTGCTCGGCTGAGCCTTCTTTTTATCCTCAAAATTTTTTCTTTTTGAGTCGAACGGGTGCGGCCATTTCCCTGCGCCCGTTTTCGTGCATAAATCTGTCTCCGGCTATTTCCAGACACCTTTTAAAACGCTTGTTCGGCACTCTGGTTCGGAAATTGCTACTTTCAACAGGTCTGACGCTTTCCAGTAACAATAATTCTGCGCCACAAGCGCTCATATTGGTTTTTAGGGATTGAATAATGAAAAAAGCATTGGTGACCCTTTCTGCACTGGCGTTGTGCATGGCTGCTGGCTCCGCCATGGCGAAGGAGTACAAAGAACTGCGCTTCGGCGTTGACCCTTCTTACGCACCGTTCGAGTCGAAAGCGGCCGACGGCAGCCTGGTTGGCTTCGACATCGATCTGGGGAACGCGATCTGCGCCGAACTGAAGGTCAAGTGCAAGTGGGTCGAAAGTGACTTCGACGGCATGATTCCCGGCCTCAAAGCCAATAAATTCGACGGTGTGATCTCGTCGATGACCGTTACCGAAGCCCGTGAAAAAGTCATCGACTTCTCCAGCGAACTGTTTTCCGGCCCAACCGCCTACGTGTCCAAGAAAGGTTCTGGCGTGACTGAAGACGTCGCCTCGCTCAAGGGCAAGACCGTCGGCTACGAACAAGGCACCATTCAGGAAGCCTATGCCAAAGCCGTTCTGGACAAGGCCGGCGTGAAAACCCAAGCCTACGCCAACCAGGATCAGGTCTACGCCGACTTGACTTCCGGTCGTCTCGATGCAGGGATTCAGGACATGCTGCAAGCAAAACTGGGCTTTCTGAAGTCGCCACAGGGTGCCGACTACGATGTCAGCAAGCCGGTCGACAACGCTTTGCTACCCGCCAAAACAGCGGTCGGTATTAAGAAAGGTAACACCGAGCTGAAAGCACTTTTGGATAAAGGTATCAAAGCGTTACACGATGATGGCACCTACGCCACCATTCAGAAGAAACACTTTGGCGATCTGAATCTGTATAGCGGCAAATAATGCCCGGCGCCCATCTCTCGATGGGCGCTTTTTTCATCCGATCAGGTTGCTGATTTATGTTCGAAAACCTACTGGAAAATCTGGGGCTCTCTGCCTTCAGCCTCAAGGGCTTCGGTCCGCTGCTGATGCAAGGCACCTGGATGACGATCAAATTGTCGGCGTTGTCGTTGTTGGTAGCCGTGTTGCTCGGACTGCTCGGCGCCAGTGCCAAGTTGTCCAAAGTCAAACTGATGCGCGTGCCTGCCCAGCTCTACACCACACTCATTCGCGGCGTTCCGGACCTGGTCCTGATGCTGCTGATTTTCTACAGCCTGCAAACCTGGCTGACCTCGCTTACCGATTACATGGAATGGGAATACATCGAGATCAACCCGTTCAGCGCCGGGGTAATCACCCTGGGCTTCATCTACGGTGCGTATTTCACCGAAACCTTCCGTGGCGCGATTCTCGCGGTTCCGCGGGGTCAGGTCGAAGCGGCCACCGCCTATGGCCTCAAGCGCGGCCAGCGTTTCTGGATCGTGGTGTTCCCACAGATGATGCGTTATGCCCTGCCAGGTATAGGTAACAACTGGATGGTGATGCTCAAGGCCACCGCCCTGGTGTCGATCATCGGCCTCGCCGATCTGGTCAAGGCTGCCCAGGACGCCGGCAAAAGCAGCTATCAGCTGTTTTACTTCCTGGTACTTGCCGCGCTGATCTACCTGGTGATCACCAGCGCGTCCAACTTCATTCTGCGCTGGCTCGAACGTCGTTACTCCGCCGGTACCCGGGAGGCCGTACGATGATCGAACTCCTGCAGGAATACTGGAAACCCTTCCTTTACAGCGACGGCAACAACATCACCGGTCTGGCCATGACCATGTGGTTGCTCAGCGCATCGATATTCTTCGGTTTCATCGTCTCGATTCCGCTGTCTATCGCCCGGGTTTCACCGCGCCTCTACATTCGCTGGCCGGTGCAGTTCTACACCTACCTGTTTCGCGGAACGCCGCTCTATATCCAGCTGCTGATCTGCTACACCGGGATCTACAGCCTGGCCGTCGTACGCGCGCAGCCGCTGCTCGACAGCTTCTTCCGCGATGCGATGAACTGCACCATCCTGGCCTTCGCCCTGAACACCTGCGCCTACACCACGGAGATCTTCGCCGGAGCCATTCGCAGCATGAACCACGGCGAAGTCGAGGCCGCCAAGGCTTACGGACTGACTGGCTGGAGGCTGTATGCCTACGTGATCATGCCGTCGGCCTTGCGTCGCTCGTTGCCTTACTACAGCAACGAAGTGATTCTGATGCTGCACTCGACCACCGTGGCCTTCACCGCGACTATCCCGGACATCCTGAAAGTCGCACGGGACGCCAACTCGGCGACCTTCCTGACCTTCCAGTCGTTCGGCATCGCCGCGCTGATCTACCTGACCGTCACTTTTGCGCTGGTCGGCCTGTTCCGCCTTGCCGAACGCCGATGGCTGGCCTTCCTCGGGCCGACCCACTAGCACTCAACCTGCTTCAGGAAACAACAGATGCGCCACCAGAAACATGACCTGCTGGCCCCGCTGCCGGGCACCGCGCGACAGATCCACAGTTTTCACTTCGGCCCACAACCGGCCAACGGCAAGATCTACATCCAGGCCTCCCTGCACGCCGACGAAATGCCCGGCATGCTGGTGGCCTGGCACCTCAAGCAACGCCTGGCGGAGCTCGAAGCCGCCGGTCGCCTGCGCAGCGAAATCGTGCTGGTGCCCATCGCCAACCCGGTGGGCCTGGAACAGGTGCTGATGGATGTGCCGCTGGGCCGCTACGAGCTGGAAAGCGGCCAGAACTTCAACCGCTGGTTCGTCGACCTCAGTGAGGAAGTCGGCAACGCGATAGAGGGCAAGCTCAGTGACGATCCGCAGCACAACCTGCAACTGATCCGCAGCAGCCTGTGCGATGCGCTGGCCCGGCAGACCGCCAGCACCCAATTGCAATCCCAGCGCCTGACCCTGCAACGGCTGGCCTGCGACGCCGACATGGTGCTCGATCTGCATTGCGATTTCGAAGCGGTCGCTCACCTCTACACCACGCCGGATGCCTGGCCACTGGTCGAGCCGCTGGCCCGTTATATCGGCGCCGAAGCCAGCCTGCTGGCAACCGATTCCGGCGGTCAGTCGTTCGACGAATGCTTCACCCTGCTCTGGTGGCAGTTGAAGGAGCGCTTCGGCGAGCACTTCGACATTGCGCCGGGCAGTTTTTCGGTGACCGTCGAACTGCGCGGCCAGGGCGACGTCAATCACCCGCTGGCCAGCCTCGATTGCCAGGCACTGATCGATTACCTGATCCATTTCGGCGCGATCGCCGGCGAACCCGCGCCCCTGCCCGACCTGCCCTATCCGGCGACACCGCTGGCCGGTGTAGAACCGGTGGCCACGCCCGTCGGCGGCCTGCTGGTGTTCACCGCGCGGCCCGGCCAGTACCTGGAAGCCGGGCAACTGATCGCCGAGATCATTGATCCGGTCAACGATCGCGTCACTCCCGTTCACTGCTCCGCCGCCGGGCTGATGTACGCCCGTTCGCTGCGTCGCATGGCCACTGCCGGCATGGTGATCGCCCACGTCGCGGGCACCGAAGCCTATCGCAGCGGCTATCTACTTTCGCCTTGAGGATGCACGCCCCATGTACAAATTGACCATCGAAGGTCTGCATAAAAGCTATGGCGACCATGAAGTCCTCAAAGGTGTTTCGCTCAAGGCCAGGACCGGCGACGTCATCAGCCTGATCGGCGCCAGCGGCTCGGGTAAAAGTACCTTTCTGCGCTGCATCAACTTTCTGGAACAACCCAACGACGGCGCCATGAGCCTCGACGGGCAGAACATCCGCATGATCAAGGATCGTCACGGCATGCACGTGGCCGATGCCGATGAACTGCAGCGGATTCGCACCCGCCTGGCCATGGTGTTCCAGCACTTCAACCTGTGGAGCCACATGACGGTGCTGGAAAACATCACCATGGCCCCGCGCCGGGTGCTGGGGTGTGACAGGAAAGAAGCCGAGGACCGCGCCCGGCGCTACCTCGACAAGGTGGGGCTGGCCTCCCGTGTGGCGGACCAATACCCGGCATTCCTGTCCGGCGGTCAGCAACAGCGGGTAGCGATTGCCCGCGCACTGGCCATGGAGCCGGAAGTCATGCTGTTCGACGAACCGACCTCGGCGCTGGACCCGGAACTGGTGGGTGAAGTGCTGAAGGTGATCCAGGGCCTGGCCGAAGAAGGCCGGACCATGATCATGGTGACCCACGAAATGAGCTTCGCCCGCAAAGTGTCGAGCCAGGTGCTGTTTCTGCACCAGGGCCTGGTTGAGGAAGAAGGCGCGCCGGAAGACGTACTGGGCACTCCGAAAAGCGAGCGGTTGAAGCAGTTCCTCAGCGGCAACCTTAAGTAACGGCTACAGACATTCCTGTAGGAGCGCCGCCCGGAGCAGGCTCGCTTCTACATTTGATTGGTAGTGTCCGGGTAATCAGGCAACAGGCGCAGGCGGTGGCTCATCCGGCAGGGTCGGCTCGCCCGGCTCGTTAGGCTGTTCATTCGGGGTATCAGGATCAGGCTGGCCGGGGATCCCCCCTGCCATGCTGACGGGCGGATGAGCCAACAACGACCAGGCCAGAACACCCACCTGATTGGGTTCAAGCCTTGCCAGTTCGGCACTGATTCGCGGATCGATCTTCATTCGGCACTCCTGAGCGATGGCCCGACCCGCCTTGCGCGGGTCGGAACAGTACACCCCATAGAGTGTACGCCCGCTCAGGAATTCCCGACATTTGTCAGACGGCTGACTCAGGTGCGAGGCAGGGTCACGCCACGCTGGCCCTGATACTTGCCGCCACGGTCCTTGTAGGACACTTCACATTCTTCGTCAGACTCAAGGAACAGCATCTGCGCCACGCCTTCGTTCGCGTAGATTTTCGCCGGCAGATTGGTGGTGTTGGAGAACTCCAGGGTCACGTGACCTTCCCACTCAGGCTCGAGCGGCGTGACGTTGACGATGATGCCGCAGCGCGCGTAGGTGCTTTTACCCAGGCAAATGGTCAATACATTGCGCGGAATGCGGAAGTATTCGACGGTGCTGGCCAGGGCGAACGAGTTCGGCGGAATGATGCACACGTCGCTGTGGATGTCGACGAAGCTGCCGGCATCGAAGTTCTTCGGGTCGACGATGGCCGAATTGATGTTGGTGAACACCTTGAAATGATTGGTGCAACGCACATCGTAGCCGTAGCTCGACACGCCATAGGAGATCACACGGCTATCGTCGCTGCCGCGCATCTGGCGCTCGACGAAAGGCTCGATCATGCCGTGTTCCTGCGCCATGCGGCGAATCCACTTGTCCGATTTGATGCTCATGGCGGGTGTCCTGAATAGCGAGGTCGAAAAATTCTGTCCGGCATCTTACCGGGCGCGCCGCCGGGTTCAAAGTCCGCGGTGCAATTCTCGCCGAACAGGCAGGAATTGCCTGCTCTGGCGACGAACCGTCACACCGCCGATCCTTAAATCAGAGAAACCTTCGCAAGAAGCATTGGCACGTTCAGGAAAAAGGGTTAAGGTGGCGTCACTGTGCTGCTTGTGTCACTGAGAATCTCTACACGATATGTTGAATTTCGATCCAACCATCTACAAGAATTTTTCCTGCTCTTTGCACTCAGTCTCGGCCAGGGTTCTTCCTGAGTCGCAGTTATCTTTGTTCAAGGAGTTACACCATGTCTAATCGCCAAACCGGTACCGTTAAGTGGTTCAACGATGAAAAAGGCTTCGGCTTCATCACTCCACAATCCGGTGACGACCTGTTCGTTCACTTCAAAGCTATCCAGTCCGACGGCTTCAAAAGCCTGAAAGAAGGCCAACAGGTTTCTTTCATCGCTACCCGCGGTCAGAAAGGCATGCAAGCTGAAGAAGTTCAAGTTATCTAACTTGTACTTGCTTTAGTAAAAAGCCCCGCCCTCAACAGCGGGGCTTTTTTGTGCCTGTGTGTTTTTCACAGGTAAAAAGATCGCAGCCTGCGGCAGCTCCTACAGGGTGAACATAGCTCCCCTGCAGGAGCTGCCGCAGGCTGCGATCTTTTAGCGTCTTACCAGGTCACGCCAAATCCTGCGGTGTAGCGTGTCTTGTCCAGATCCGCATCGTCGGTGCCGCTGATGATGTCCCGCTCCGCCTTCAGGTTCAGCGAAGCCCAGTCAGTCACCTTGTAGCGCAACCCCATCTCGGCATCGAGTGCGTAGTCGGCCACATCCGACAGCGGCTTGCCGACCTCACCACTGGTGAAGAACTCGACACGCTTGCCGATCAGGTAGCGGTTGTAATCCCACGTCATGGCCAGTGCGTAGAAATTGTCCTTGCGGCCATCGGAGAACTCAAAGTCCGTACGGTTGACCAGCGAGCCCAGGGAGAACGCCCCGAGCTCGTTATCCCAGAACTGATAGCCGGGACCGGTACCGACGGTGCGCTGACGGGAAAGGTCTTCGACCTTGTCGCGCTTGTACACCAGGCGCCCCTGCCAGAACCATTGGTCGGTCAGGAATCGGTCGATGGAGTACTCGGCCCGCCAGTTGTCCGTGGTCACCACGTCGTCCTGGAACTCACGGTTGTATTCACCTTCGGCGGTGTGCCGCCAGCGACCGTGTCGCGCACTGGTCTTGAAATCGATGTCGTAGTCATCGGTGTCGTTTTCCGCCCGCTGGTAATCCAGCGCGATATCGACGTTGCCTTTCCACACCAGATCCTCAACCACCGGTTTTGGCTTGAGAATCTGCTGAATGCTCGCCAATTCGACCGTCTTCGGTGCGTCGCCATTGGCCAGCGTCACCTTGCCGGCGTCCGCCGCTTTCAGCGACTTGGCTTTCTCGCCACTGTAGGCGTCCTGCTTGACCAGCAACTCCTGATCGCTGTCCAGGGTCTTGACCTGTTTCCAGTCGATCGTCACCGCTCCCGCGTACTCGGTCTGGATCAGCAGCTTGCCGCCATCGAACAGCGTGATCTTGCCGCTCAGCTTGTCACCGTTCTTCAACCACACGGTATCGGCTAACAAAGGAGAAGAAGCACCAAGGACGGCGAGACATAGCAGGGATCTGGACAACATAAGCAAAATACGGGCTCGGACTTGCGAGTAAAGTCGGCATTATCCGTAGGAATAATGTCCTGACAAGGACTGACCCGACTATTTCTGTTGAGTTCATTTCTCAACTATCCGTACAGGAATTACTCTAAAGACGGTAAAGCAAACTTCTTCAGGACTGACGGACGTGACCGATCCAACCGATGAACCCGAGAGTGCAGCGCAAATCCGACGCACGGCGCTGTATCTGACACTGGCGCAAGTTCCCGAGGGCAAAGTCGTCAGCTACGGTCAATTGGCCGAGCTTGCAGGACTGGGTCGCGCCGCCCGCTGGGTCGGCCGCACCCTCAGCCAATTGCCGAGCGACAGCAAATTACCCTGGCATCGCGTTCTGGGTGCAAACGGGCGTATCAGCCTGCCGGTCGGCAGCCCTTCGGGCGATGAGCAGCGCGCACGATTACGCATGGAGGGCATCAGTGTCCTGAATAATCGTGTTGATATTCAGCGCCATGGCTGGCGTCCGGTAGAGCACAGCGGTTAGAGTGCGCGCTTTGTTTCCGTATTTCTTGAGGCAGACTCCAGCCCATGCCCCGTAAAACCTGGCGCGCCGCGCTCGCCGCTTATGCCAGCCCTTCGACACTCGTGCTGTTGCTGCTTGGTTTCGCCGCCGGCCTGCCCTACATGCTGGTGTTTTCGACGCTTTCAGTCTGGCTGCGTGAGGCTGGCGTGGCGCGTGAAACCATTGGCTATGCAAGCCTGATTGGCCTGGCGTATGCCTTCAAGTGGGTCTGGTCACCGTTGCTCGACCAATGGCGACTGCCATTGCTTGGCAAACTCGGTCGACGACGATCCTGGCTCGTGCTGTCCCAGGCACTGGTCATCCTTGGCCTGATCGGGATGGGTTTCTGCGATCCGCAAAAGCATTTGTCCTGGCTGATAGCCATTGCCGTGGTCGTCGCTTTCGCATCAGCGACGCAGGATATTGCGGTAGACGCCTATCGCCTGGAAATCGCCGAAGACAATCGTCAGGCCGCCCTGGCCGCCAGCTACATGTCCGGCTACCGGGTCGCTGCGCTGCTGGCGACTGCAGGCGCGCTGTACTTCGCCGAAGGCTTTGGCTCCACCGGCTTCAACTACAAGCATTCGGCCTGGGCCGGCACTTACATTCTGTTCGGGGCACTGATGGTCCCGGCTCTGCTGACTTCCATATTCATGCGTGAACCACCCGTGCCGTTGCGCACGCAACTGCAGGCCGGACGCTACAGCTTCGTGCATCAACTGGCCTCGGTGTTCGTGCTGATCATATTGCTGGTGTCCGTGCCGGCCATGTTCACCCAGCTCTACTACACCGACTTCGCCAGCGTACTGTTCGAAGGCGTGAGCGTGCTCGACCTGCTGCTCGAAGACCGTGCGCTCCTGCGGGCCATCCTCTATATCACGCTCACTGCCCTGTGCCTCTCGGCCATGGGCCGTCGCGGCCTGGCGCCGGTGCTCACGCCAGTCAACGACTTCATCCTGCGATACCGCTGGCAAGCGCTGCTGCTACTCGGCTTGATCGCCACCTATCGGATGTCCGATACGGTCATGGGCGTGATGGCCAACGTGTTCTACATCGACCAGGGCTTCACCAAGGACCAGATCGCCAGCGTCAGCAAAATCTTCGGCCTGATCATGACCCTGGTGGGTGCCGGCATGGGCGGCCTATTGATCGTGCGTTTCGGCATCCTGCCGATCCTGTTCATCGGTGGCGTCGCATCCGCGGCGACCAACATCCTGTTCCTGATGCTCGCCGACATGGGCCCCAACCTGAACATGCTGGTGCTGACCATCTCCCTGGACAACTTCAGTTCAGGCCTGGCGACTTCGGCGTTCGTCGCCTACCTGTCGAGCCTGACCAACCTCAAGTTCTCCGCCACCCAATACGCCCTGCTCAGCTCGATCATGCTGTTGCTGCCGCGCCTGATCGGTGGCTACTCCGGGGTCATGGTGGAAAAATTCGGTTACCACAACTTCTTCCTGATCACCGCCCTGCTGGGCGTCCCGACCCTGCTGTTGATCGCCTTGCACTGGTTCCAGGAGAACCGCCGCGCAGGTCCGACACCGACACCGGAACCGGTGCAGACCCCGGTCGCCGAAGAATCGTAGGCTCATTACGCAGGAAGAATCGCGGAGGGCCGTGTGAATCACGCCCTCCTGCCACACCACCGACCGCACGCCTGTACGCCAGCGGATCTCGCCCGTACAATGCTCCGTCATTTCTCGTCATCAGCAATCGATAACGGCCAACCATGCGCACCAGTCAATTTTTGCTCGCCACACAAAAAGAAACGCCTTCCGACGCGGTCGTGATCAGCCACCAGCTGATGCTGCGCGCCGGCATGATCCGCAAACTCGCCTCGGGCCTGTACACTTGGCTGCCGATGGGCTTGCGGGTAATGCGCAAGGTCGAAGCCGTCGTTCGCGAAGAAATGAACGCCGCCGGCTCTCTCGAAGTGTTGATGCCGAGCACGCAACCGGCTGAGCTGTGGCAGGAATCCGGGCGCTGGGAAGAGTACGGCCCTGAATTGCTGCGCTTCAAGGATCGCCACGGTCGCGACTTCTGCGCAGGTCCCACCCACGAAGAAGTCATCACCGATCTGATGCGCAACGAATTGAGCAGCTACAAGCAGTTGCCAATCAACCTGTACCAGATCCAGACCAAATTCCGTGACGAAATCCGCCCACGCTTCGGCTTGATGCGTGGCCGCGAATTCATCATGAAGGACGCCTACTCGTTCCACGCCGACCAGCCTTCGCTGCAGGTCACCTACGACCGCATGCACCAGGCTTACTGCAACGTGTTCACCCGTCTGGGCCTGAGGTTCCGCCCTGTTGAAGCCGACAACGGCTCCATCGGCGGCGCCGGTTCCCACGAGTTCCACGTTCTGGCCGAATCGGGCGAAGACGACATCGTCTTCAGTAACGGTTCCGACTACGCGGCGAACATCGAGAAAGCCGAGGCCGTGCCACGGGAAACCTCGCGCGCCGCTCCGAGCGAAGAACTGCGTCTGGTCGACACGCCGAATGCCAAGACCATTGCGCAACTGGTCGAAGGCTTCAACCTGCCGATCGAGAAAACCATCAAGACCCTCGTGGTGCACGCTGAAGAGAAAGGCAAGCTGATTGCCCTGATCATCCGTGGCGACCATGAGCTGAACGAAATCAAGGCGGCCAACCAGCCAGGCGTTGCCAGCCCGCTGGTCATGGCCTCGGAAAGCGAACTGCGCGACGCCATTGGCGCCGGTGCCGGTTCCCTGGGTCCGTTGAACCTGCCGCTGCCGATCATCATCGACCGCTCGGTCGAACTGATGAGCGACTTCGGCATCGGCGCCAACATCGACGACAAACACTACTTCGGCGTGAACTGGGAGCGCGACCTGCCTGTTCCGACCGTTGCCGACCTGCGCAACGTTGTGGCCGGCGACCCGAGCCCGGACGGCAAAGGCACCCTGGAAATCAAGCGTGGCATCGAAGTCGGGCACATCTTCCAGCTGGGCAACAAGTACAGCAAAGCGATGAAGTGCGAAGTGCTGGGCGAAAACGGCAAGCCGGTCACCCTGGAAATGGGCTGCTACGGCATCGGCGTGTCCCGCGTGGTAGCGGCGGCCATCGAGCAGAACAACGACGAAAACGGGATCATCTGGAGCGACACTCTCGCGCCGTTCCAGATTGCCCTGGTACCACTGCGCTACGAAACCGAACAGGTTCGTGAAGCCACCGACAAGCTGTACGCGGAACTCACCGCTGCCGGCTTTGAAGTGCTGCTCGACGACCGTGACAAGAAAACCAGCCCAGGCATCAAGTTCGCGGACATGGAGCTGATCGGCATTCCACACCGGATCGTGGTCAGCGACCGCGGCCTGGCCGAAGGCAACCTGGAATACAAGAGCCGTACCGAGGCCGACGCACAAGCGCTGCCGGTCGCCGACGTACTGTCCTTCCTTCAGGCTCGCATCCGCCGCTGATACCAGATATAGAGGCGTCATGTTCAAGCGAAACACCTTAGGCCTCGGTGGTGCCGCCTTGTGCGGCACCCTGCTGGTCAGTGGCTGTGCCAACCACATGTCACAACGCAGCGAGCAAGAGGAACGGGTCGAGCGCAAATTGCTCGATCACAGCCTGCAGATCGATGTCGGTGAGCCCAAGGTGCTTGAGCTGCCGCAACGGCGGGTGAAAATTCACGAGCAGAAGACTTTCGAAGTCACCGAGTACGAAGTCACGCGTCACTACGACCGCTATACGCCGTACCAACCCTGGCGGGAGATTTACGAAATCCCGCTGGGCGCGGTGGCCGTGGTGGCGGGTGTCGGTGCCAACGTGGTCAATGTGTTCGCCCTCGGCAATCTGCCGGACAGCGTGACCAAGGATTGGCTGAGCTACGGTTTCGCCGGGCTCAACCCGTTCATGAACGTGCAGTCCCACGGTCGCGCGCAGCAGAACCTGGCCGGCATTGATGAAGTCCAGCGCGACAAGCGTACGGAATACTCAAGCCTGCCCTGGAGCGAGCGCCCGGTCGAGGTCAAGGCCGGCAAGGAAACCTTCGAGCTGACCACCGACAAAAACGGCGTGTTACGCCTGAATCTGCTGGACAACCCGTTCGCCGAACATGACATCAACCATCTGAGCCGCTTGCTGATCCGTGTTGAGGATGCCCAGGGCAACGTGCACAACGATTCCACCCTGGTCATCAGCAGCAACTTGCGCAGCAAGCTCTATGAGGCCCACGGGTTGATTTATGACGATCTCGAAGGTGACGAAGTCAGCCAATGGGTCCACCGGGTCAAACGCCTGTCGGAGCTGGGTCTTGAAGAGGAAGCCAGTGAGCTGGAACAGAGCCTGATCGAACTGACGCGCAATGATCCTGAATTGCAGAGCGAGTTCCTGAAGTCGCTGGCCCGCAATGGCGAGCGACTGGTGGCGAATCCGGGGCTGAACTAAACCCCAAAAAAGATCACAGCCTGCGGCAGCTCCTACAACAGATCGCGTTCTTCTGTAGGAGCTGCCGCAGGCTGCGATCTTTTGTGTTTCAGAATTTACCGCTCAAACAACTCCATCTGCTCGAACCCGCCCCGCAAGTCCTCCAGCCGCACGCCGACGCCCAACAACCGCACCGGTTTACCGCCGCGATTGAAAGCCTGGGTCAACATCAACTGATAACTCCCCAGATCCCGCCCTGCCCCGGCCTGCTCCAATGTAGTCTGGGTGAAGTCGTGGAACTTCACTTTGACGAATGGCTTGCCCGGACGATAGCTGCTGTCAATTCGCGCCATGCGGCCAACCAGGGTCTCCAGCAGCTCGGGCAATTTATCCAGGCAACTCTTCAGATCTGGCAGATCGACGTCGTAGGTATTTTCAACACTGATCGACTGACGGCGACTGTCGTTATGTACCACGCGGTCATCGATCCCACGGGCCAGGCTCCAGAGTCGCTCGCCAAAGCTGCCGAACTCACGCACCAGCGCCAACTTGTCCCACTCGCGCAATTGCAGGCAATCGGTAATCCCCAGCTTGCCGAGTTTGTCGGCGGTGACTTTTCCGACCCCGTGCAATTTGCTCACTGGCAAGCCACTGACAAAATCCTCGACCTGGTCCGGAGTGATGACGAACAGGCCATTGGGCTTTTTCCAGTCACTGGCGATCTTGGCCAGAAACTTGTTCGGCGCCACACCCGCCGACACGGTGATATGCAACTGGTTGGAGACCCGGCGCCGGATGTCCTGGGCGATGCGCGTTGCGCTACCACCGAAATGCGCACTGTCCGACACATCGAGGTACGCCTCATCGAGCGAGAGCGGTTCGATGATCTCGGTGTAATCGCGAAAGATCGTGTGGATTTCCCTGGACGCCTCTCTATAGGCGTCCATGCGTGGCTTGACGATGGTCAGGTCCGGGCACAGCTTCAAGGCATGCCCGGAGGACATCGCCGAACGCACCCCGTACGCTCGCGCCTCATAATTGCAGGTGGCGATCACCCCGCGCCGGTCCGCCGCCCCACCTACCGCCAGTGGTTTACCGGCGAGGCGTGGGTCGTCGCGCATTTCGATGGCTGCATAGAAGCAGTCACAATCGACGTGGATGATCTTGCGTTGAGTCATAGCAAAGCCGTGTTCATGGCAAAGAAAAGGCGTCATGGCATGCCGGACAAACAGTATCTCACTGACACCTGTATATAGCACCAGTAGTCTGAATGTTCTTTTCCAATCGTAGGAAGATTCGATTGTGAATTTATTTTCTCAATCGAAAAATTACTTTCAATAGACGCGCAGGCCTTGCCCTGCCTGCCTCACAGACCGATCGACCTCCCCTTTTGAACGCTAACCGATTGAACGGGAAGAGATTTTATCGGAATTGGAGGTTGACACCCGAGCGCATCTCTATAGAATGAGCCACACAGACGCGGGATGGAGCAGTCTGGTAGCTCGTCGGGCTCATAACCCGAAGGTCGTCGGTTCAAATCCGGCTCCCGCAACCAAACATCAAAAAAGGCTACTCGAAAGAGTGGCCTTTTTTGTGCGCGCTCGTTTTGTAGCGCCGAACGCCGAAACAAGGCCTGGATACTCAATGACACCGAAACCGGAAATCGTTCTGATTCCGAAACTTAGGCCATCGCCGCGACCGTTTGCCGCGATTCAACGTTTATTTGACCTGATTCAGGATTAACGGTTGACACCCCGGCGTATCTCTATAGAATGCCGCCACACAGACGCGGGATGGAGCAGTCTGGTAGCTCGTCGGGCTCATAACCCGAAGGTCGTCGGTTCAAATCCGGCTCCCGCAACCAAACATCAAAAAAGGCTACTCGAAAGAGTGGCCTTTTTTGTATCTGTTGAAAAAGTCCTTTCGCAACAATGACCTGTCACTGTGAAGCAAGCCGTTTGGGGGGCACCCATGCGCCGGGTTCAGACTATGCTCTATTGCAGGCTGAAGCCTTCACGACTGATGACGCGCCGTCCCCGTTGCCCGGTGATAGGCGTTAATATTTGTGATTATTTTTTTCTGCAGGGATTGGTAACTTGGCTGGATACCCCCATCCTGTCGCGCACAATCCAAGAGGTGATTGATGCGCGCCAACTCGTCTGATTCACAAGACACTGTCACAGCGACACAACCGATCAAGGCTGAGCGCCTGCGCCTGCTCGATCGATTGAGCAAATACCGTCAACCCATTGGCCTGGCGGTCACCCTGCTGTTGTTCGCGATCGCGCTGATTGCCTGTCGCCATCTGTTGAGCGAACTCGACCTTTACGCGCTGCACGACTCGATCCTCGAAGTTCCAAAACCTGCCTTGATGGGCGCACTGGCCGCAACGGTGGCGGGTTTCATCATTCTGCTCGGCTACGAATGGTCGGCCAGTCGCTATGCCGGGGTGAGCCTGGCACCGCGCACGTTGGCGCTAGGCGGTTTCACGGCCTTTGCCATCGGCAACGCCATCGGTCTTTCAATGCTGTCGGGCGGTTCGGTTCGCTATCGTCTCTATGCCCGTCATGGCCTGGGAGCGGCTGAAGTCGCCCACATGACGCTGTTCGCCAGCCTCTCGCTGGGTTGCGCCCTGCCGCCGCTGGCCGCCCTGGCGACGCTCAGCGACCTGCCAGCGGCATCCACCGCCCTGGGTCTCTCCGAGACGTTGCTGGGCGTGGTGGCGAGCGCCGTGCTCGTACTGTTTTCGGTGCTGGCCATTGGTATCTACCGTCGTCGGCTGCCGGAACAGCCTTACCCGGACAACCTGCTGGTCAAGGTCGGCCGCCGCACCTTGCGTCTGCCCGGGCGTCGCCTGACGTTCCTGCAATTGGTCATCACTGCCCTGGACGTAGCGGCGGCCGCGACCGTGCTCTATCTGCTGCTGCCAGAAGCACCGCCCTTCGGTGCCTTCCTCTTGGTTTACCTGCTGGCGCTGGCTGCAGGCGTGCTCAGCCATGTGCCGGGCGGTGTCGGGGTGTTCGAAGCCATTTTGCTGGCGGCGTTTTCCGACACCCTGGGTGCTGCGCCACTGGCGGCCGCCCTGCTGCTCTATCGCTTGATCTACGTGGTCCTGCCCTTGCTGGTGGCCTGCCTGCTGTTGCTGATCAACGAAGGTCAGCGCCTGTTCCAGACACGCCAGACGTTGCGCGCGGCCTCAGGCCTGGCGGCTCCGATACTGGCGGTGCTGGTATTCCTGTCCGGTGTTGTCCTGCTCTTTTCCGGCGCCACCCCGGAAATCGACACCCGCCTGGAACACATCGGGTTTCTGATCCCCCATCGACTGGTCGATGCTTCGCACTTTGGTGCCAGCCTGGTCGGCGTTCTTTGCCTGTTGCTGGCCCAGGGGCTGCGTCGCCGGCTGTCGGCCGCGTGGATGCTGACCACCATTCTGTTGCTGGTCGGCGCCCTGCTCTCACTGCTCAAAGGCTTCGACTGGGAGGAAGCCAGCCTGATGGTGCTGACGGCGAGCCTGCTCGGGGTATTCCGCCGCTCGTTCTATCGCCCCAGCCGCCTGACCGAAGTACCGTTCTCGCCGCTGTACCTGGTGGCCAGCCTGTGCGTGCTCGGTGCGTCGATCTGGTTGCTGCTGTTCGCCTATCAGGACGTTCCGTACAGCCACCAGCTCTGGTGGCAGTTCACCCTCGACGCCGACGCCCCCCGCGGCCTGCGTTCGCTGCTCGGTGCCGCAGTGCTGCTGGTGGTGGTGTCGCTGACCTGGCTGCTGCGCACCGCGCGTCCGGTCATTCACCTGCCGACGCCCGACGAACTGGAGCGCGCCAGCAAGATCCTCATGGCATCGGCCCAACCGGATGGCGGCCTGGCCCTGACCGGTGACAAGGCGCTGCTGTTTCACCCCAACGACGAGGCGTTCCTGATGTACGCCCGCCGTGGCCGCAGCCTGGTGGCGTTGTATGACCCGATCGGCCCGGGCCAGCAACGGGCGGAAATGATCTGGCAGTTCCGCGATCTGTGCGACATCCACCATGCCCGTCCCGTGTTCTATCAAGTGCGCGCAGAGAACCTGCCGTACTACATGGACATCGGCCTGACCGCGATCAAGCTCGGCGAAGAAGCCCGGGTCGACCTCAAGCGTTTTGATCTCGAAGCCAAGGGCAAAGAGATGAAAGACCTGCGCTACACCTGGAACCGAGGCACCCGTGACGGCCTGTCCCTGGAAATCCATGAGCCGGGCCACGCGCCGATGGATGAGCTCAAGGTGATTTCCGACGCCTGGCTGACCGGCAAGAACGTCCGGGAGAAAGGCTTTTCGCTGGGCCGCTTCAGCGATGACTACCTCAAGTATTTCCGCATCGCGGTGATACGCTTCGAAGGACGCCCGGTGGCGTTCGCCAACCTGCTCGAGACCTACGGCCATGACCTGGCAAGCCTCGACCTGATGCGCGCGCACCCGGATGCCCCGAAGCTGACCATGGAGTTCATGATGGTCGGCCTGATTCAACATTATAAAAACCATGGGTACGCGCGTTTCAGCCTGGGCATGGTGCCGTTGTCGGGGTTGCAACCCCGTCGCGGCGCGCCATTGACCCAGCGCCTGGGCTCGATGGTATTCCGCCGTGGTGAGCAGCTGTACAACTTCCAGGGCTTGCGCCGCTTCAAAGACAAGTTCCAGCCTGATTGGGAACCCCGTTATATGGCCGTGCCCGCCGGACTCGATCCGCTGGTTGCGCTGGCCGACACTGCTGCCCTGATCGCGGGTGGCTTGACCGGATTGGTGAAACGCTGATGATTCAACGCTCCTTGCGGTATGTATTGGGCACACTGGTGATTGTGGCCCTGGTTCTCGGTGGCGGTTACTGGTACCTGAAACGCCCGGCACCGGAACCGACCCTCGAATTGCTGACCCCGGCCGATGGTGCGGCGATGACCCGTGTCATCCCCGGTACCACGCCACGCGCCCAGGTACTGGTGGCCGTCAACGAAGACCAGAAACTCAGCGACAAGCAATTGATGACCCTCAGCCGCAGTGGCGCGGCGCAGATTGTCCAGGTGATCCTGCCCAAGGACTGCCTGCTGCAAAGCAGAGCCCTGCAATCGGGCCTGAGAGAACTGAAAGGCCCGGCGACCCTGGTCAGCGGCATCGGCCCGGGCGCCGTGCTGGCCTGGCGCTGGTTATCCGAGCAGAAGAACGACAAGGCCCAGGCCGTCTCGGTGGACCTGGCCCTGGAAAAGCCCGGCTGCACGCACCTGCTACCGAAAAGCGCGGCCCACGGCCACTGGCTGGTGGCATGGAACGACAACCCGGACGACACCAGCGCCGGCTTCGTGCGCGACCAGGTCAATGCCGAAACCAGCATCAGCGACTACGACATCAACCTGCCACAAGTGCTGAACAACGAGCTGCGCAAGATCCTCGTCGGTGGTGACAAGGCCGCTGGCGGCCTGCAGATCCCGGTGGTCGAAGTGCCGGCAGGCCAGGCCAGGGACACCGTCACCCTGTTCCTGTCCGGTGACGGCGGCTGGCGCGATCTCGACCGTGACGTGGCGGGCGAGATGGCCAAGATCGGCTACCCGGTGGTCGGTATCGACACCCTGCGCTACTACTGGCAGCACAAGAGCCCGGAGCAAAGTGCGCTGGACCTGGCCGAACTGATGCAACACTACCGGCAGAAATGGGGCACCAAGCGCTTCATCCTGACCGGTTACTCGTTCGGCGCCGATGTCCTGCCAGCGATCTACAATCGTCTGGCCGAGTCGGAGCAGCAACGCGTCGACGCGATCATCCTGCTGGCCTTCGCCCGTACCGGCAGCTTCGAAATCGAAGTCGAAGGCTGGCTCGGCAACGCCGGCAAGGAAGCCGCCACCGGTCCTGAAATGGCCAAACTGCCAGCCGCCAAAGTAGTGTGCATCTACGGTGAAGAAGAAACCGACGAGAGTGGCTGCACCGACAAGACTGCTGTGGGCGAAGCTATCAAGCTGCCTGGCGGCCATCACTTCGACGAGAATTATCCGGCGCTGGCCAAGCGTCTGGTGGATGTGATCGAGAAGCGTCAGGCGAAGGAAGCCGAAGCGACCGCTCAGGAGTGATCCGGACCCGCTGAACAAGAGCCCCCGCTACTTCACGGTAGCGGGGGCTTTTTCATTCTCGAGTGCGCCACCCAACCTGTAGGAGCGGGCTTGCCCGCGAAGACGTCGGTATATTCAACATTTGTCTCACAGACATACCGCTTTCGCTGCGGTGCGGCGATCCGACAAGCCAGCTCCTACAGGATCACGCTGAACCCAGGCACAAAAAAGCCCCCGCCGCCGCAATGGCAACGGGGGCTTTTTGATGAGGCTTACATCTCGACCTGAGTACCCAGCTCAATCACCCGGTTTAGCGGCAGATTGAAGAAACGCAGGTTGCCATTGGCGTTCTGCAACATGAAGGCAAACAACCCCTCGCGCCAACGGGCCATGCCTTCGAGCTTGGAGGCAATGACCGTCTCGCGGCTGAGGAAGTAGGTGGTACGCATCGGGCTGAAATCCAGTTCATCGAGGTGGCACAGTTTCAGCGCCTGCGGTACATCCGGCTCATCGGTGAATCCGAAATGCAGGATTACGCGGAAGAAACCTTCGCCGTAGGAGTCGACCTCGAAGCGCCGTTGTGGTGGCACCCGCGGGATGTCTTCGTAGACCACCGTCAGCAACACCACTTGCTCGTGCAACACCTGGTTATGCAGCAGGTTGTGCAACAACGCGTGGGGCACGGCATCCGGCCGCGCTGTCAGGAACACGGCGGTGCCCTGAACTCGATGCGGCGGTTGTACGGCAATGCTGCTGATGAAGATCGGCAACGGCAGTCCACCCTCATCGAGGCGCTCGACCAGCAGCTGCTTGCCGCGCTTCCAGGTAGTCATCAACACAAACAGCACAATACCGGCGATCACCGGGAAAGCCCCGCCCTGGACGATTTTCGGCACGTTGGCGGCAAAGTACAGGCCGTCCACCAGCAGGAAACCGAGCAGCACCGGAACTGCGAGAAGCGGTGGCCATTTCCACAACAGCAGTATCACTGCCGCCACCAGGATGGTGGTCATCAGCATGGTCCCGGTCACCGCCACACCATAGGCCGAGGCCAGGGCACCGGAGGATTCAAAACCCAGCACCAGCAGCACCACGCCGACCATCAGCGCCCAGTTCACCGCGCCAATGTAGATCTGGCCCTGTTCTGCACTGGAGGTGTGCCGGATGTGCATGCGCGGAATGTAACCGAGCTGGATCGCCTGACGGGTCAGGGAGAACGCACCGGAAATCACCGCTTGCGAGGCAATCACCGTGGCCAGGGTCGACAGGCCGACCAGCGGGATCAATGCCCAGCTGGGTGCCAGCAGGTAGAACGGGTTGCGGGCCGCTTCCGGGTCGCCTAGCAGCAAGGCACCCTGACCAAAATAGTTCAGTACCAACGCCGGCAGCACAAGGATGAACCAGGCACGAGCGATCGGCTTGCGGCCGAAGTGGCCCATGTCCGCGTACAGCGCTTCGGCACCGGTCAATGCCAGTACTACAGCGCCGAGAATTGTCACGCCCATGCCCGGGTGGTCGATGAAGAAGCGCACGCCCCACACCGGATTCATTGCCTGCAATACTTCCGGGTGTTGAAGGATGCCGTAGACGCCCAACGCGCCCAACACCAAAAACCAGGCGACCATGATCGGCCCGAACAGAATGCCGATCCGCGCCGTACCATGACTCTGGATCAGAAACAGCGCGACCAGTACCACCAGCGACAGCGGCACCACCCAATGGTCGATGCCATCGAAGGCCAGGCCCAGGCCTTCAATCGCCGACAGTACGGAGATCGCCGGGGTGATCATGCTGTCGCCATAGAACAACGCCGCGCCGATCAGCCCGCAGACCACCAGCAACGTGCGCAATTTCGCGTGCCCCGCCGCCGCCCGCCGGGCCAGTGCGGTCAAGGCCATGATCCCGCCTTCGCCCTGGTTGTCGGCGCGCAGCACGAACATCATGTACTTGATCGACACAACCCAGATCAGCGACCAGAAGATCAGCGCCAGGATCCCCAGCACCCCGTCATGGTTGACCGGCACGCCATAGCCTCCGGAAAACACTTCTTTGAGGGTGTACAACGGACTGGTGCCGATATCGCCATAAACCACCCCGACTGCCGCGACCAGCATGCCGATCGGCTTCACCGCCGAATGTTCGGCACCTGTAGCCTGACTACTTGCCTGACCCATCCACCACTCCTACTTCTCAGACCCGGGCTTCTTTGAAAGAAGCACTATGCTTTGTCGTGCAGCATGCGCTGTTTTACTTCACGTTACAGACGTTTTGTTGACAGTAAGAAATCAGTAAAGCGTAACGGCGCGAAGCATAGCGCAGCACTCGTCGTATTTCCCTGCATAAAGCTGGTCAAGTGAACGACTCATCGCTAGAATTGCGCACTTTTTGATCAGAGGCGCAGTTCAAGCGCCCGTCCGTCGGTTTTGCCCTGCCCGGCAAACGGCGTCACAAAATACCGAGGTTAGACATGTCCACCACTCCTGCGCCGGCCAATCCAAAGGTTGGCTTCGTATCCCTGGGTTGCCCCAAAGCACTGGTCGACTCCGAGCGCATCCTTACCCAGCTGCGCATGGAAGGCTATGACGTCGTGTCCACCTACCAGGACGCCGACGTCGTAGTGGTCAACACCTGCGGCTTCATCGATTCGGCCAAGGCCGAGTCCCTGGAAGTGATCGGCGAAGCCATCAAGGAAAACGGCAAGGTCATCGTGACCGGCTGCATGGGCGTCGAAGAAGGCAACATTCGCAACGTACACCCGAGCGTGCTGGCCGTGACCGGTCCGCAGCAGTACGAACAAGTGGTCAACGCGGTGCACGAAGTCGTACCGCCACGCCAGGACCACAACCCGCTGATCGACCTGGTGCCGCCGCAAGGCATCAAGCTGACCCCGCGCCACTACGCCTACCTGAAAATTTCCGAAGGCTGCAACCACAGCTGCAGCTTCTGCATCATCCCGTCGATGCGCGGCAAACTGGTCAGCCGTCCGGTCGGTGACGTGCTCGACGAGGCCCAGCGCCTGGTCAAGTCCGGTGTCAAAGAGCTGTTGGTGATCTCGCAAGACACCAGCGCCTATGGCGTCGACGTGAAATACCGCACCGGTTTCTGGAACGGTGCGCCGGTGAAAACCCGCATGACCGAACTCTGCGAGGCCCTGAGCACCCTCGGCGTCTGGGTTCGCCTGCACTACGTTTATCCGTACCCGCACGTTGACGAGCTGATTCCGCTGATGGCCGCCGGCAAGATCCTGCCGTACCTGGACATCCCGTTCCAGCACGCCAGCCCGAAAGTACTGAAGTCGATGAAACGCCCGGCCTTCGAAGACAAGACCCTGGCGCGGATCAAGAACTGGCGCGAAATCTGCCCGGACCTGATCATCCGTTCGACCTTCATCGTCGGCTTCCCGGGCGAAACCGAAGAAGACTTCCAGTACCTGCTGAACTGGCTGACTGAAGCCCAGCTCGACCGCGTCGGCTGCTTCCAGTACTCGCCGGTAGAAGGTGCACCGGCCAATGACCTGGACCTGGAAGTCGTCCCGGACGACGTCAAGCAGGACCGCTGGGAGCGCTTCATGGCGCACCAGCAGGCCATCAGCTCGGCGCGCCTGCAAATGCGCATCGGCCGCGAGATCGAAGTGCTGGTCGATGAAGTCGACGAGCAAGGCGCGGTGGGCCGCTGCTTCTTCGATGCTCCGGAAATCGACGGTAATGTATTCATCGACAACGGCAGCAACCTCAAGCCGGGCGACAAGGTCTGGTGCAAAGTGACCGACGCCAACGAATACGACCTGTGGGCTGAACAGATCTAAACGCAAAAAATACGCAAAGCCCCGCTCTCTTGACGAGATGCGGGGCTTTTTTACGGCTATCGTTTGAGATTGAACGGACTCACATCACTCAAGCATCAGGGGCAGACAGGCATGCGTCAGCATTCGGTCATCCACACGCCGAAACTCGGCGACTACGAAGAACTGACCCGGGTCTGGGAGGCCTCGGTACGCGCTACCCACGACTTTCTGCCGGACAGCTACATCAAACTGCTGAGAAACCTGGTGCTGACCCGCTACCTCGACGCGGTGATGCTGATCTGCACCAAGGATTCGAACCAACGCATCACCGGGTTCGCCGGCGTCGCGGCCGGCAAGATCGAAATGCTCTTCATCGACCCCGACCATCGCGGCCAGGGCCTGGGCAAGAAATTGTTGCGCTATGCCCTGGAACACCTGAATGCCGACGAACTGGACGTCAACGAACAGAACCCGCAAGCCCTGGGCTTTTACTTCAAGCAGGGCTTCGAGGTCATCGGTCGCTCGGAAGTCGATGGCATGGGCCAGCCGTATCCGCTGCTGCACATGCGATTGCGCCAAAACCAGCAAAATTCACGGCATGGATGACACAAAACCGATACCCGTGTAGGAGCTGCCGAAGGCTGCGATCTTTGCTTTTAAGATCAAAAGATCGCAGCCTTCGGCAGCTCCTACAAATGGAACCGGGATTAACCGGCGCCAGGCAGGTACAATGCCTCCCCCCTTTTTGTTACGGCCCTGACATGACTGACCCGATTCGTCTCTCCAAACGCCTCATCGAACTCGTCGGCTGCTCCCGTCGGGAGGCTGAGCTGTTCATCGAGGGCGGCTGGGTCACCGTCGACGGCGAGGTCATCGACGAGCCGCAATTCAAGGTCGACACCCAGAAAGTCGAGCTTGATCCAGAAGCCAAGGCCACCGCGCCGGAACCGGTGACCCTGCTGCTCAATGTGCCCGCCGGCATGGACGCAGACACCGCCATGGCCACCCTCGGCGCCGAGACCTTGAGCGAAGAACACCGCTACGGTAAGCGCCCGTTGCGCGGGCACTTCCTGCGCCTGACCGCCAGCACCGACCTGCAGGCCAACGCCAGCGGTCTGCTGGTGTTCACCCAGGACTGGAAAATCCTGCGCAAACTCACCGCTGACTCCAGCAAGATCGAGCAAGAGTATGTGGTCGAGGTTGAAGGCGAAATGGTGGCTCACGGCCTCAACCGTCTGAACCACGGCCTGACCTACAAGGGCAAGGAATTGCCCGCGGTCAAGGCCAGCTGGCAGAACGAAAACCGCCTGCGCTTTGCCATGAAGAACCCGCAACCGGGCATCATCGCCCAGCTGTGCCAGGCCGTCGGCCTGAAAGTCGTCGCCATCCGCCGCATCCGCATCGGCGGCGTGTCCATCGGCAAAGTGCCCGTGGGGCAATGGCGCTACTTGTCCGGCAAAGAGAAGTTCTAAGGCTCCCCGCGCCGCCACACCTTTCGGCGCTGCTGTTTTCGGCGGCGCCCATAGCTGAATTATCAGGACTGCACACATGATTCATAACGACGTACTGCGCAGCGTGCGCTACATGCTCGACATCAGCGACAAGAAAGTCATCGAGATCATCAAGCTCGGCGGCCTGAACGTGACCCTGCCGGACCTGCTGACCTACCTCGACAAAAAAGAAGAAGACGAGGAAGGCTTCGTACGCTGCCCGGACGAAGTCATGGCGCATTTCCTCGACGGTCTGGTGATCTTCAAGCGTGGCAAGGACGAAAGCCGTCCGCCGCAGCCGATCGAAGTGCCGGTGACCAACAACATCATCCTGAAAAAGCTGCGGGTGGCGTTCGAGCTGAAAGAGGACGACATGCACGCGATCCTCAAGGCCGCCGAGTTCCCGGTGTCCAAGCCTGAACTGAGCGCGTTGTTCCGCAAGTTCGGCCACACCAACTATCGCCCGTGCGGCGACCAGTTGCTGCGCAATTTCCTCAAGGGCCTGACCCTGCGCGTTCGCCTGTAGGAGCTGGCTTGCCAGCGAAGGTCGCAAACGATAACGCGTACTGACTGTATGAACGCGGTGTTCCCTCATCCTTCGCTGGCTAGTCGGAACGCCACATCGCAGTTCCCGCATGGCGCTATGCCCGCTCATTCCGCGCAAAAATAGTGGCTCCGCTGACCGCGGCTGACGACCAGGGTGTAAAGACCTCAGCTCTCAGGATTCGCCATGCATCCCTACTTTTCCCTGCAAGGCCGCACTGCCCTGATGACCGGTGGCACCCGCGGCACCGGTAAAATGATCGCCGAGGTCTATCTCGAGGCGGGCGCCTGGGCGAGCAGATCACTCATCTGGACATTCTGGTGAACAATGCCAGCACCACCTGGGGCGCACTGCTGGAGAGCTACCCTATCAAGGGGTAGCGGCGCTGGCGATCAGTTTGGCGAGTACTGCCGGGGCCTACATGACCGGGAATATCATTCCCCTGGATGGCGGATTCAGCCTTTAAAAGATCGCAGCCTGCGGCAGCTCCTACGCCGAACGAATTCCTCTGTAGGAGCTGCCGCAGGCTGCGATCTTTTGATCTTTGCGGCATCATGCCCTATCTAAATCCACCTCGACCTCAAACCATGACCTACAGCGTTTCCCCCATCGGCTTCGTGCGCTCCTGCTTCAAGGAGAAGTTCGCCATTCCGCGCCAGCCGCAACTGGCCCCGGCCGCCCGTGGCGTGCTGGAACTGGTGGCACCGTTCGATCAAGGGGACGCTGTACAGGGCCTGGAGCAGGTCAGCCATGTATGGCTGTTGTTCCTGTTCCACCAGGCCCTGGAAGAAAAGCCTCGCTTGAAGGTCCGCCCTCCTCGCCTCGGCGGCAACAAATCCATGGGCGTGTTCGCTACCCGCGCCACCCACCGTCCCAATGGCATCGGGCAGTCAGTGGTGAAACTGGACAAGGTCGAAGCCAACCGCTTGTGGATCTCGGGCATCGATCTGCTGGATGGCACGCCGATTCTCGATATCAAACCCTACGTGCCCTACGCCGACATCATCGACACAGCCACCAACAGCATCGCCAGCGCCGCGCCGCAGCTGATCCCCATACAGTGGACGGATACAGCGCTGAAACAGGCTCACGAGCATGCTCAGCGCCTGGAAGAGCCTTTGGTTGAGCTGATCGAGCAATGCCTGGCGCAAGATCCGCGCCCGGCCTATCAAACGCCGGCACCCGCGCGGGAATACGGCGCGCAGTTCTGGGATCTGGATGTGCGCTGGCACTATCCGACACCGGAGCTGATCCGCGTCCTGGAAGTCATTCCTGCAAAGGGCTGAACGCCGGAAACGAATAAGCCCGCATGACCTTCCCAAGTCATGCGGGCTTTTCAGATGCGCTGCAAATCTACTGTAGGAGCGAGCCTGCTCGCGAAAAACCTGAGGACGCCGCTGGGTATCAAGCTTCCCGCGTTATCGTTGACCTCCATCGCGAGCAGGCTCGCTCCTACAAGTGACCTACGGTCACTTCTCGACGAACGCTCGCTCGATCAGGTAATCACCCGGTTCGCGCATCCGCGGCGAAACCTTCAGGCCGAAGCTGTTCAGCACTTCGCTGGTCTCGTCGAGCATGCTCGGGCTGCCGCACAGCATGGCGCGGTCGTCCTGCGGGTTGATCGGTGGCAGGCCGATGTCGCTGAACAGCTTGCCGCTGCGCATCAGGTCGGTCAGGCGACCTTCGTTCTCGAACGGCTCGCGGGTCACGGTCGGGTAGTAGATCAACTTGTCACGCAGTGCTTCGCCGAAGAATTCGTTCTGCGGCAGGTGCTCGGTGATGAACTCGCGGTAAGCGACTTCGTTGACGTAACGCACACCGTGGCACAGGATCACTTTCTCGAAACGCTCGTAGGTTTCCGGGTCCTGGATAACGCTCATGAACGGCGCCAGACCGGTACCGGTGCTGAGCAGGTACAAATGTTTGCCAGGCTTCAAGTCATCCAGTACCAGCGTGCCGGTAGGCTTCTTGCTGATGATGATCTCGTCGCCTTCCTTCAGATGCTGCAACTGCGAAGTCAGCGGACCATCAGGCACCTTGATGCTGAAGAACTCGAGATGCTCTTCCCAGTTCGGGCTGGCAATCGAGTAAGCGCGCATAAGCGGGCGGCCGTTGGGCTGTTGCAGGCCGATCATCACGAACTGACCGTTCTCGAAGCGCAGGCCCGGATCACGGGTGCACTTGAAGCTGAACAGAGTGTCGTTCCAGTGGTGAACACTGAGGACACGCTCGTGGTTCATGTTGCTCATGTACGTGGGACTCCTGGAGATTTGTCTGCGCGTGTTCGGCGTGCTCTGCAAAGAAAGCCAGCTCTGCGCAATTGCATCGCATTCTAAAGGCAGAGACAATATCTGTTAAATGGATTATTAAGATAAGGGTTATCGGTTATATCGATATGCGATTTACTCTCCGTCAACTTCAAGTATTCGTCGCCGTCGCCCAGCAGGAAAGCGTATCCCGTGCCGCGGGCCTGCTCAACCTCTCGCAATCGGCGGCGAGCACCTCGATCACCGAGCTGGAGCGCCAGTGCAGCTGCCAGTTGTTCGACCGCGCCGGCAAACGCCTGAGCCTCAACGCGCTCGGCAAACAACTGTTGCCGCAAGCTGTCGCCCTGCTGGACCAGGCCAAGGAAATCGAAGATCTGCTCAACGGCAAGTCCGGTTTCGGCTCGCTGGCCGTGGGCGCGACCCTGACCATCGGCAATTACCTGGCCACCCTGCTGATCGGCAGCTTCATGCAGCGCCATCCGGAAAGCCAGGTGAAACTGCACGTGCAGAACACTGCCAATATCGTGCAACAAGTGGCCCACTATGAAATTGATCTGGGTCTAATCGAAGGCGACTGCAGCCACCCGGACATCGAAGTACAAAGCTGGGTCGAGGACGAACTGGTGGTGTTTTGCGCCCCTCAGCATCCGCTGGCCAAGCGCGGCACGGCCACCATGGATGAGTTGAGTCACGAAGCCTGGATCTTGCGCGAACAAGGCTCAGGCACGCGGTTGACCTTCGATCAAGCCATGCGCCATCACCGCACTTCATTAAACATTCGCCTGGAGCTCGAGCACACCGAAGCGATCAAGCGCGCGGTGGAGTCAGGTTTGGGGATTGGCTGCATTTCCAGGCTGGCTTTGCGCGACGCATTCCGCCGCGGCAGTCTGGTGCCTGTCGAGACGCCGGATCTGGATCTGGCGCGACAGTTTTATTTCATCTGGCATAAACAGAAGTATCAGACCTCGGCGATGCGCGAGTTCCTCGATCTGTGCCGCGCCTTCACCGCCGGGGTTCAGCGCAGCGACGAGATCGTGCTGCCGACGATCGCCTAGAGCAGAATTACCGCCCACACCAGGGCAATCATGCTCAATGCCACGAACTGGGCGGCACTGCCCATGTCCTTGGCATTCTTGGACAGCGGGTGCCGCTCAAGGGAAATGCGGTCGATGGCCGCTTCCACTGCCGAGTTGAGCAACTCGACGATCAACGCCAGCAGGCATACCGCGATCAACAACGCCCGTTCGACCCGGCTGACATTCAGGAAGAACGAAAGGGGAATCAGGATGACGTTGAGCAATACCAATTGCCGAAAGGCGGCTTCACCGGTGAAGGCTGCGCGCAGGCCGTCCAGCGAATAACTGGAAGCATTGAGAATACGTTTCAGACCGGTCTGGCCTTTGAAAGGTGACATAGAGTGGGCAACTGACAAAAAAGAAGTAGGAAAGCTAGATCAACCAAAGTCAAAAAAGCGTGAAGTTGCCAGCCTTTAATGGCTGGAAATTGACTCAAGTTGTTGCAAGAGCAGCGCGGCCTGGGTCCGGGTCCGCACATTCAGTTTACGGAAAATCGCGGTGACATGCGCCTTGATCGTCGCCTCGGAAACACTCAGCTCGTAGGCGATCTGCTTGTTCAGCAAGCCTTCGCAGACCATGGTCAGCACCCGGAATTGCTGCGGCGTCAGGCTGGCAAGGCCTTCGCTGGCCGCCTTGGCTTCATCCGAGACGCTGACCGCTTCGAACGCCTGCGGCGGCCAGAACACGTCGCCATCGAGAACCGCACGCACGGCTTTCTGGATCACACTCAAGTCGCTGGATTTGGGAATGAAGCCACTGGCGCCGAACTCACGAGACTTGACCATGATGGTCGGCTCTTCCTGGGCCGAAACCATGACTACTGGAATCTGCGGATACTGACCGCGCAGCAGGACCAGTCCGGAAAAACCGTAGGCTCCCGGCATGTTCAGGTCCAGCAGCACCAGATCCCAATCGGATTTTTCCGTCAGGCGCACTTCCAGTTCGGCGATGCTCGCCACTTCCACCAGACGGACATCCGGGCCAAGGCTCAGGGTCAGCGCTTGGTGCAAGGCACTACGAAAAAGTGGGTGGTCATCGGCAATCAGGATTTCGTATGTGGCCATTTTTCAAATGATCCTGTTTTTCATGGGACGCCCGATGCATTCGGGCTTCGCCAGAGCAACTCAAGGTACAGCCACGGAGCCGCACCAACAAAGCACGCTCAACGCAAAAAACGACGTTGCAAACTCTGGCCGCACCCAGATCGGCGCCAAGCATGCCCAGCGAAGCCGGGGTGGTCAAGCAGCATGGCCGGTACACGTTATTGCAGTATGCGCAACAATCAGCCCATCAACGGAGTGACCGGCTGCACATAGGGCATCAACTCGGCGTGCGCCGGGGTCGAAACGTTCATGTCCAACTGATGTTTGGCGTCGAGGTAATGCTGGCTGAACACATCAAAATAGGCATCCAGCGCCGAAGCTGCGGTTACATCGCCTGCAAGGTCGAGGCACAGCGCCGCCACTTCCGCCGTGCACAGATGCTCGCTGCGAGTCGAGCGGCGCAACCGGTAGCGGGAGAGTTTCTCCGGCAGCAGGCTGAGGATCGGCAATCGATCGAAATAGGGGCTCTTGCGAAAGATCTTCCGCGCTTCGGTCCAGGTCGCATCCAACAGAATGAACAATGGACGCTTGGTGCTATCGACATCCACGCTGTTTGTCACACGCTCGGGCTCGACGTACTCACCCGGAAACACCAGGTAAGGCTGCCATTGCGGGTCGGACAACAGCGCCAGCAACTTTGGATCGACCTCGGTACGGGACCAGATGAAGGCATGGTTGTCAGGTACCACGTCGGCGATCAGCCAACCGGTGTTGCTCGGCTTGAACACTTCCTTGTTGGTCATGATCAGGCACACGCCGGAGCGGGTAGCGACCTGCGGACGCCATGCACACAGGCAGTGACTCTCGATCACCCGGCAGTCGCGGCAACGCGGCGCGCGCCAGCCGCGGGCCTGAATCGGCTTGATGCCCTCCTCCTCGCGCTGATCGCGCAAGCGGGCTACGGCATTCAAGGCAAAGCGCGCGGGGGCATGACTCATAGCGGGCAACGCCCACAGAGAAGGGAAATCGACACGAAAAACACTCGACAGGGTGAAAAGTGCCAGCAGTTTACCAGACCGCCCGGCGCAAGCCTGTACCGTCCAGCCCGCCTCCCCTATAATTCGCCGCCACTGAACGCACAGCCACGTGACGGGTCCAACCCCCATCACTGAACCAGGAGAGTTTCATGCTGCGCCTTATCGTTCCTACCGCGGCCATTTTGCTGGCGTCGTCCTTCAATGCTCAGGCTGCGTCCCTGAAAGACACGGAACTGAACAAAATGCTGCAAAACGTCGCCACCCAGAGCAGCGTCGGCACTCCACGAGCGATCAACGAAGACATACTCGATCAAGGCTACACCGTTGAAGGCAAACAGCTGATCAACCATCTGAGCGTGCAGAGCAGCCACGCCGACAAGATGCGTGCAGACCCGAAAGCGGTGTACTTCCAGTTGGGCGCTTCTGTCTGCAGAAACGAAGGGTTTCGCAAGCTGATGGCCAAGGGGGCGATCATGCGTTACGACTTCACCGAGGTGAAGACCAACCGCCCGGTCGGCTCCGCAAGCTTCCAGGAGTCGGATTGCCTGCAACCGGCCAAGAAGAAAAAGTAATCACCGGGAATTGGCGCGCCGTTGTTCATCTTCGGCGCGCAATTCCGCCAGCAGCGCCTGCAAGTAATGCGAACGGCGTTCGCCACCGCGCAAACGCCGGCAGCACTCCTCTTCGAGACTCAAATGATGGGTCTCGGCTGATGACTTCAGCAATCGATACAGTTGCGTATCGATCTCCAGAACGACTCTGGTCATGGTTTCCCGCCTCCCTGCACTTCACTCATGTTTGAGCGATAAATCCTTGAACCGCTTGTACCGCGCGCCCTGTCGTTGACGCAAAGTTGTCGTGTGACACCTGTAACTTAGTAAATCAGAGTGCCGCACATGCGACGTACGTTCAGACGAGCGGTGAAAGCACCTTGCAAATCGTCAATATGCGGTTGCCAGGAAAGACTTTGTGGCGCAATGATCAAGACAGCGCAAATCACTGTGAAGGTCTAGATTTCAGGGTATCCACGTTCACTTTTTCAGGCTGGAAAGGGGCTGGCCGTCGCTTGTCGTGTTGTGCGAACGTTTCTTTCATCCAAGGGAAAAACAGAGCCTGTTTGGATGATCCGATACCTTTCGGGTCAAGTAGATCGCCCAGGCATGGGCCTGGGCAGACAGCGACACATGAAGTGTCGTGGCACCGACTTACGTTGTCGGGCCGAGGGTTCTGTGCAGAAGGAGAAGTTGAATGCCTTACCAACCGAATGACCTCCTGAGCCGTCATTTTGAAGAAAGCGGCCATGACCTCATCAGCAAGGTCGAAGAACAGCTCAAGCTGATTTCACCCAACAGCCCGAACACCCCGATCTACCGCGACATGATCCTGACCGTGCTGCGCATGGCCCAGGAAGACCACAACCGCTGGAATGCCAAAATCACCCTGCAAGCCCTGCGCGAACTGGAACAGGCTTTCCGCGTACTCGAACAATTCAAGGGGCGACGCAAAGTCACCGTTTTCGGCTCGGCCCGCACCCCCACCGAACATCCGCTCTACAGCATGGCCCGGGAGCTCGGCGCTGCGCTGGCGCGCTCGGACATGATGGTCATTACCGGCGCTGGTGGCGGCATCATGGCCGCCGCCCATGATGGCGCTGGCCTGACACACAGCCTGGGGTTCAACATCACGCTGCCCTTCGAGCAACATGCCAACCCCACTGTCGACGGCACGACCAACCTGCTGCCCTTCCATTTCTTCTTCACCCGCAAATTGTTCTTCGTCAAGGAAGCCGACGCCCTGGTGCTGTGCCCCGGCGGCTTCGGTACGCTGGATGAGGCGCTGGAAGTGCTGACGTTGATCCAGACCGGCAAGAGTCCATTGGTGCCAGTGGTGCTACTGGACACGCCGGGCGGCAAATTCTGGCAAGGCGCACTGGACTTCATTCACCAGCAACTGGAGGAAAACCACTACATCCTGCCCACTGACATGAAGCTGGTGAAACTGGTCTACAACGTCGAAGAAGCGGTAGAGCACATCAACCAGTTCTACAGCAACTTCCACTCCAGTCGCTGGCTCAAGCATCAGTTCCTGATTCGCATGAATCACACACTCAGCGACCACGCACTCGAACACATGCAGGAGGCTTTCGCCGACCTGTGCCTGAGCGATCACTTCCATCAGCATGCTTACAGTGGTGAAGAACACAACGAAGCCGAGTTCAGCCATCTGGCGCGGCTGGTCTTCAACTTCAACGCCCGCAATCATGGCCGCCTGCGCGAGCTGGTGGATTACATCAACCTGCCGGAAAACTGGGCACAAACACCCCCCCAGATCCAGCAGCGCATGCGGGAGCCATCCAAGGTTACGTGAGGCATAAAAAAACGGCCCGTTATCGAAATAGCGGGCCGTTTCAGTTCAATCGTCCATCCCTCGACCGCTGAACAGGCGGTTGATCATTTCCATGGAGTATCCCCGATACGCCAGGAACCGGCCTTGTTTGGCTCGCTCCCGGACGTCCGTCGGCAATTGCCCGGAGAACTTGCGCCGCCAGGTATCGGCCAGTTGCTCCTGCCAGTCGATACCGCTCTCACGCAGGGCGAGTTCAATATCGGTGCGCTGCAGGCCGCGCTGGCCCAGCTCTTCACGAATGCGCAAAGGGCCATAACCGGAACGGGCGCGGTAGGAAACGAAACTTTCGAGGTAACGGGCTTCGGACAACAACCCCTCTTCTGTCAACCGGTCGAGTGCTGTTTCGATCATTTCAGGGAGGGCGCCGCGCTGACGCAGTTTACGCGTCAGCTCGACACGACCGTGCTCGCGTCGTGCGAGCAGGTCCATTGCGGTTCGCCGCACCGCGACGAGTGTATCGAGTACGGCGGTCATCGCTTCGATCAGATATCAGCGTCAGCCAGGTCGACTTCGGTCTCTTTGACCGCAGAAGCTTTGGCGTCTGCTACCGATGCAGGCGACAACAGCTTGTCACGCAGTTGCTTCTCCAGCTTTGCCGCGACTTCCGGGTTGTCTGCCAGGAACTTGGCCGAGTTGGCCTTGCCCTGACCGATCTTGGTGCCTTCATAGGCATACCAGGCACCGGACTTCTCGACGAAACCGTGCAGAACACCCAGGTCGATCATCTCACCGTTGAGGTAGATGCCCTTGCCGTAAAGAATCTGGAACTCGGCCTGACGGAACGGCGAAGCCACTTTGTTCTTCACAACCTTGACGCGGGTTTCGCTACCGACGACTTCATCACCTTCTTTCACCGCGCCAGTGCGGCGGATGTCCAGGCGAACCGATGCGTAGAACTTCAGCGCGTTACCACCGGTGGTGGTTTCCGGGCTACCGAACATCACGCCGATTTTCATACGGATCTGGTTGATGAAGATCACCAGGCAGTTGGCGTTCTTGATGTTACCGGTGATTTTACGCAGCGCCTGGGACATCAGACGGGCTTGCAGGCCCACGTGCATGTCACCCATTTCGCCTTCGATTTCAGCCTTTGGCACCAGGGCGGCCACGGAGTCGACGATGATCACGTCAACCGCGTTGGAACGCACCAGCATGTCGGTGATTTCCAGAGCCTGTTCACCGGTGTCCGGCTGGGAAACCAGCAGGTCGTCGACGTTGACGCCCAGCTTGCCGGCGTACTCAGGGTCGAGGGCGTGTTCGGCGTCGACAAATGCGCAGGTCGCGCCGGCTTTTTGAGCCTGGGCGATCACGGACAAGGTCAGCGTGGTTTTACCGGAAGATTCAGGGCCGTAGATTTCAACAATACGGCCTTTTGGCAGACCGCCGATGCCGAGAGCAATGTCCAGACCCAGAGAGCCCGTGGAGATGGCCGGGATCGCCTGACGGTCCTGATCGCCCATACGCATTACGGCACCCTTGCCGAATTGACGTTCGATCTGACCCAGGGCCGCAGCCAAGGCTTTCTTCTTGTTGTCGTCCATTAAAGTCCTCACGTAATCAATAAGGCCTGACGGCCAACACCTGTATAAGTAGCCAGTATTATTCCACAGCGATTCCGGATCGCCTACCCCTGATTTGAGATTTCTGCCGCGGCATACCGCAGCAGCCCCTCTAGCGCGGCCTTCACCGTTTGTCGGCGGACGTCATCGCGATTACCCGGGAAGTGCTGCCGCTCACAGAACACCTGGTCTCCGATGCCCCAGGCCAGCCATACCGTGCCAACCGGCTTGTTCGCCGTTCCACCATCCGGACCGGCGATGCCACTGACCGCGACGGAGAAATACGCGCTGTTTTTCTTCTGCGCCCCCCGGACCATGGCCTCGACCACCTCGCGGCTGACCGCGCCCACGGTGGTGAACAACTCCACCGGGACATCCAGTTGCAGGGTTTTCTGCCGGTTGGAGTAGGTGACATAACCGGCCTCGAACCAGGCCGAACTCCCGGGGATACGGGTAATAGCCTCGGCGATGCCTCCGCCGGTGCAGGACTCCGCCGTGGTGACGTGGGCATTGAGAACCTGCAAGCGTCTGCCGAGTTCGGCGGCGAGCTGGGTGATTTCGTTCACGGTCATCTCCTGATCGGGCGGGATGAGGTTAACCGTACACGAGCAGACCGCACTTGCAAGCGACAGGGCCGATCAAAATGTAAGGAATCAGAGGCTCTGGAAAGGGACTGTCGGAGAATCAATCTTCCACGTCGCCGGGCGGAACATGTCCGCCCCCCATACGCTTGGCCACCCAACGCTCATACAACCCTAGAACCACTTCTGTCCCGGCCATCGCCGCTAAACAGCCACCCGCACAGGCAGCCCAGATGGAAACATTGGCGGCGTGCAGCAGCATGATGACCGAGGCGCCGCAGATCATGCTGGAGCCGGACCGCAGGCTCAGGCGCCGGACAAGGGGCCAGCCACGAACGCCCTCTTTGTCGGCACGCCACATTTCACCGGTAACGCCACCAAGTATTGGCAGGCTGATGACCAGCCACAGAGGCATGTCCAGCAACGCATATTGCTCAGCGGTCATTTCATGCCTCCTTGAGTGAACGGTCACACCGCGTTCTTGAATAGACAGGCATCAGATTATGCATTGATGCATAGACAGTCAATGCATTAACGCATTGTAAATTTGATCCAATGCTTTCAGCACGCAAAAAAAACCCGCTCGGGAAGCGGGCTTTATCTGGACGCAGGGAGTGTCAGCGGGCGTACATGCCCCACCAGAAGACATGCCCCAGGATAACAATCGGCTCCTCCTGGACTTCCTGAAAGGTGTAATCTTCGTCCGGATGCTCATCACGATTGAAGCTGCGCAAGCGAATCCCGGACGGCAGGCGATACAGCTGCTTCACCCGCAATTGACCGTTGTGATTGATTGCATAAAGGTCGCCGTCAACGATATCGCCAATGCCGCACTTGCCGGCATTGACCCCGACCGTGGCGCCGTCGCGCAGTACCGGCAACATGCTGTTGCCCCGTACTGTCACGCATTTTGCCTGGTCGAACTGCACACCGTTATGGCGCAGGCTTCGCTTGCCAAAGCGCAGGCTAGAGCGCTCGCTTTCTTCGATGACGAATCTTCCTGATCCCGCGGCCAATTCAACCTCGCGAAGAAAGGGGACCGACACCTCGTCGTCATCGACAGGGGTATCGTCATCCCACAGACTTATATCCTTGAGTTCCGAATGCACTGGAGCGCGCCCGGCATTTGCGGCAGACGAGACGTCCGCGCGGCCACGCAACTGGTCGGTACTCAAGGAGAAATACTCGGCGATCTTCGAAATATGTTTGTCCGAAGGATCGACGATCTTCCCGCTGAGAATGCGCGAGAGCGTGGATTGAGGCACGCCGGTTCGACGGTGAAGCTCCGTGGGGGAGATCCCGTGCTGATCGAGCAATGCTCTTAATACGGTAGATACGTTGCGTTTTTGCATAACGCGCATAGTGCTTGCTCTTCTCGAAGAAGACAATGCCGATTTGCATAAGTCATGCATATCCAGATTTTAAATGGCAAAGGAAGTCACCCGGCCGTGATGCCTGCGTCGGGTAGACCGCCCATGGTAACCTTGCGCCCATCGCGGAAAAGCCCGGCCGTTGCCCCGCTTTTGCCCCATCTCTTTCAACGAGCTTCCTGACAATCCGATGAATAAAGCCGTCTCCGACCTGTCCTCCCACACCCCGATGATGCAGCAGTACTGGCGCCTGAAAAACCAGCACCCGGACCAGCTGATGTTCTACCGCATGGGCGACTTCTACGAGATCTTCTATGAAGACGCGAAGAAGGCCGCCAAGTTGCTGGACATCACCCTGACGGCCCGCGGGCAGTCGGCTGGCCAGGCGATTCCGATGTGCGGGATTCCTTACCACGCTGCTGAGGGTTACCTGGCAAAACTGGTGAAGCTTGGCGAATCGGTGGTGATCTGCGAGCAGGTCGGCGACCCGGCCACCAGCAAAGGGCCGGTGGAGCGGCAGGTGGTGCGCATCATCACGCCGGGGACGGTGAGTGACGAGGCGCTGCTCGACGAGCGTCGGGACAACCTGATCGCCGCCGTCCTGGGCGATGAGCGCCTGTTCGGCCTGGCGGTGCTGGACATCACCAGCGGCAACTTCAGCGTGCTGGAAATCAAGGGTTGGGAAAACCTGCTGGCAGAACTGGAGCGGGTCAACCCGGTGGAACTGCTGATCCCGGATGACTGGCCCAAGGACTTGCCGGCGGAAAAACGCCGCGGCGTGCGTCGCCGTGCCCCCTGGGATTTCGAGCGCGATTCGGCGCTCAAAAGCCTGTGCCAGCAATTCTCGACCCAGGATCTCAAAGGCTTTGGCTGCGAAAACCTGACCCTGGCCATCGGCGCCGCCGGTTGTCTGCTGGCCTACGCCAAGGAAACCCAGCGCACCGCCCTGCCCCATTTGCGCAGCCTGCGTCATGAGCGCCTGGACGACACCGTGGTGCTCGATGGCGCCAGCCGTCGCAACCTGGAGCTCGACACCAACCTGGCCGGCGGCCGCGACAACACCCTGCAATCGGTGGTGGACCGTTGCCAGACCGCCATGGGCAGTCGACTGCTGACCCGCTGGCTGAATCGCCCGTTGCGCGATTTGACGGTGCTGTTGGCGCGTCAGACCTCGATCACTTGCCTGCTCGACGGTTACCGCTTCGAAAGACTGCAACCGCAACTCAAGGAAATCGGTGACATCGAGCGGATTCTTGCGCGGATCGGTCTGCGCAATGCCCGCCCGCGCGACCTCGCCCGTTTGCGTGACGCCCTCGGCGCACTGCCCGAACTGCAAGTGGCAATGACGGAGCTCGAAGCCCCGCACCTCCAGCAACTCGCGACCATCACCAGCACCTACCCGGAACTGGCGGCACTCCTGGAAAAAGCCATCATCGACAACCCGCCCGCAGTCATTCGTGACGGCGGCGTGCTGAAAACCGGCTACGACAGCGAACTCGACGAACTGCAGTCGCTCAGCGAAAACGCCGGGCAATTCCTGATCGACCTCGAGGCACGGGAAAAGGCCCGCACCGGCCTGTCGCACCTGAAGGTCGGTTACAACCGCATCCACGGTTACTTCATCGAGTTGCCAAGCAAGCAGGCAGAATCGGCACCTGCCGACTATATTCGCCGCCAGACGCTCAAAGGTGCCGAGCGCTTCATTACACCGGAACTCAAAGCGTTCGAAGACAAGGCATTGTCGGCCAAGAGCCGTGCCCTGGCCCGCGAGAAGATGCTGTACGAAGCACTCCTCGAAGACCTGATCGCCCAGCTGCCACCCTTGCAGGACACCGCCGGCGCCCTGGCCGAGCTGGACGTGTTGAGCAACCTGGCCGAGCGTGCGCTGAACCTCGACCTGAACTGCCCGCGCTTCGTCAGCGAACCGTGCATGCGCATCAGCCAGGGTCGTCACCCGGTGGTCGAACAAGTGCTGACCACGCCGTTCGTGGCCAACGACCTGAGCCTGGACGACAACACCCGCATGCTGGTGATCACCGGTCCGAACATGGGCGGTAAATCCACCTACATGCGTCAGACCGCCTTGATTGTGCTCCTGGCGCATATCGGCAGCTTCGTGCCAGCGGCCAGTTGCGAACTGTCGCTGGTCGACCGCATCTTCACCCGGATCGGCTCTAGCGATGACCTGGCCGGCGGGCGTTCGACCTTCATGGTGGAAATGAGCGAAACCGCGAACATTCTGCACAACGCCACCGAGCGCAGCCTGGTTCTGATGGACGAAGTCGGGCGCGGCACCAGCACCTTCGACGGTCTTTCCCTGGCATGGGCGGCGGCCGAACGCCTGGCGCATCTGCGTGCCTACACGCTGTTCGCCACCCACTACTTTGAACTGACCGTCCTGCCGGAAGCCCAGCCACTGGTGGCCAACGTGCACCTCAATGCCACCGAGCACAATGAACGCATCGTGTTCCTGCACCACGTTCTGCCCGGGCCGGCCAGTCAGAGTTATGGCCTGGCCGTTGCGCAGCTGGCGGGCGTACCGAGTGAAGTCATCACCCGTGCTCGCGAGCACTTGAGCCGCCTGGAAGACACCGCCCTGCCCCATGAAGCACCGGCACCGGCCAAAGGCAAACCGGCGGCACCGCAGCAAAGCGACCTGTTTGCCAGCCTGCCGCATCCGGTGCTGGATGACCTGGCCAAGCTCGACCTGGACGACATGACGCCACGTCGTGCTCTCGAAATGCTCTATACACTTAAGACACGGATCTAACGCAGCGGCTTGCAAGCTGTTAGAATCTCGCGCGGTTTGGGATGCTGCTGGCTAATAGCCTGGCTAGCAGACTATCGCTCCCGAACCTGGCGACCCCTACGAGAAGGGGCGCAGCAAGCCGCACCTGAGGAGAAAATTAGAAATGACCTTCGTCGTCACCGACAACTGCATCAAGTGCAAGTACACCGACTGCGTAGAAGTCTGTCCGGTGGACTGCTTTTACGAAGGCCCGAATTTCCTGGTGATCCACCCGGATGAGTGCATCGATTGCGCGCTGTGCGAACCTGAATGCCCTGCCGTGGCTATCTTCTCCGAAGATGAGGTTCCGGCCGGCATGGAAAACTTCATCGAGCTGAACGCTGAGTTGGCCGATATCTGGCCGAACATCACCGAGAAGAAAGAATCGTTGCCTGATGCAGAAGAGTTTGATCGCGTCATCAACAAATCTGTTGGCAACAAGCTCAAAGACCTCGAACGCTGATTACCCCCGCGTTCCTGTAAAAGGCCCCAAAAGGGCCTTTTTGCTTTTTTGCAGGCAAAAAAAGGGGCGGTTTGACCCGCCCACATTTTTTCCCTATTCCCTGTGTTCCTTTTCATCGTCCTGATGAATCGCGTCCTGCGATATCCATATCCCTCATCCTTGAAGGACGTGTCTGTCCGTCGACACAACCTGAATACTAGAGCTTTCCCCTGCGGGATCAATCGCCCCTTGGCGCGAATCCCAACTGTCACACATCATTAATAATAAAAAATAGTTATATAAATCAAAAAGATAAAGGCAAATAGCGCTCAACATAGGCGACTGCCAGAGTGTAAAAATAACGAACACTTACGCAAGAGTAAGCCAAGGCTTACAGCACGAAACCAAAATCCCGAGGGGATTCGATCCCCAGACCAGACAATAAAAAACCCCGAGCCGGTCGGGGTTTTTCATGCCATCGCAGTGAGCGCCTTATTGGAACAGCGACTCGCTCGACAGACCATTTTTTTCCAGGATCTCGCGCAGCCGCTTCAAGCCTTCCACCTGAATCTGTCTGACCCGTTCCCGGGTCAGGCCGATCTCCAGGCCCACATCTTCAAGGGTGCTGCTTTCATGACCGCGCAGGCCGAAGCGGCGTACTACCACTTCGCGTTGCTTGTCGGTCAGCTCCGAGAGCCATTGATCGATGCTCTGGGACAGGTCGTCGTCCTGCAACAGTTCGCATGGATCGGTTGGACGGTCGTCAGTCAGGGTATCAAGCAGGGTTTTATCCGAGTCCGGACCCAGCGAGACGTCGACCGAAGAAACCCGTTCGTTAAGGCCGAGCATACGCTTGACCTCTCCCACCGGCTTTTCCAGCAGGTTGGCGATTTCTTCGGGTGAGGGTTCATGGTCGAGTTTTTGCGTCAGCTCCCGCGCGGCCCGCAGGTACACATTCAGCTCTTTGACCACATGGATCGGCAACCGGATGGTCCGGGTCTGATTCATGATTGCGCGTTCGATGGTCTGGCGAATCCACCAGGTCGCGTAGGTCGAGAAGCGGAAACCGCGTTCCGGATCGAACTTCTCCACCGCCCGGATCAAGCCGAGGTTGCCCTCTTCGATCAGGTCCAGCAGCGACAACCCACGATTGACGTAGCGTCGGGCGATTTTCACCACCAGCCGCAGGTTACTTTCAATCATGCGTTTGCGCCCGGCCGGATCGCCACTTTGCGACAGGCGCGCAAAATGAACTTCTTCTTCGGGTGACAGCAGGGGAGAGAAACCAATTTCATTGAGATACAGCTGCGTGGCATCAAGTGCCCGCGTGTAGTCAATGTACTTGTGTTGTTTCAACGATGCGGAGTGTTTGGATTTGGCACGAACGGAAGGTGGAGCCGCCCCTTCATCATTCGACATCGGATCCATATCGATGCTGCTCTCCATCAGGAGAACCTCATCGTCGATGTCAAACTCCGGCACTTCTTTACTGAGAGCCATTGTTATAGTCCTTTGGTGAGTTCGACCTCAAGCTCAAGCGGCGCCTTTCTCCCTGGCAACGCTGGAGCCTGTCCCCTCTACGCGACGGAACAGGCTGGTAAGCGATCAACGACGTGGCAGGAATTGCAGCGGATCTACAGGTTTACCCTGGCGGCGAATCTCAAAATGCAGTTTCACCCGGTCTGTACCCGTTGACCCCATTTCGGCAATTGTCTGTCCGACCTTGACCTGCTGCCCCTCCCGAACCAACAGCCTGCGGTTATGTCCGTAGGCACTGACGTAGGTTTCACTGTGTTTGATGATCACTAATTCGCCGTAGCCCCTTAAGCCACTCCCGGCATACACCACCGTCCCATCAGACGCAGCTAAAACAGGCTGTCCCAAATCTCCGGCGATATCAATTCCTTTATTCAAACTACCGTTTGAAGAGAATTTCCCGATAAGAATGCCATTAGATGGCCATCCCCAGCCGGTCGGGGCTGGTCCGGGAGGGGGCAATGGAGCGGGTGCAGGCTTGTTCGCGACGGACGGTACAACCGTCGTTGTACTGGTGGTCGTACCGTTTGCCGAGCGACGGATGACCGTGGTTTTACTCGACGACGAAGGTGTTGAACTGGACGAACTGACCACCGCCGTCGACGTTGAATCAGTGCGACCATCAAAGCGAATCGTCTGACCCGGATGGATGGTGTAGGGCGCAGGAATGTTATTGCGTGCCGCCAGGGCCTTGTAGTCCCAGCCGTAACGAAAGGCGATGGAGAACAGGGTGTCCTTGGGCCGAACGACGTATTGTCCGGTGGTCACGACCGGTCGCTGTGGCGCGGCATTGTTGCGGTCCACGACACGAACATCGCTGGATTTGTTGCTGGAACAACCGACCAGCAAGGTGCTCAAGACAAGGCCAGTCACCAGGCGCTGAAAGCTCGTTTTACTCATTCGCTGCGCAATGACTGTGAGACTCACCCGCCGCTCCCTCTGTGGTGGCTGAAAATGTGAAATGCCGGAGTCCGGCAATGAACTGTCGCAAGTATAACGGGCCGTGCACGCTTTACCTTTAATGTAGCGAATCGGTGTCGCGCACACGTTTGCTGCCTGACGATGAATCCCGTTTAACCGCACGATGCCGCTGTAAGACAAAGGCAATCGCAGAGAATTCAGCGTGCCGAAACAAATGCTCAGGCCAGTGGCCCATTGAGCAATGGCACGAAGCGTACAGCCCCCAGAACATGCCTGGAAAAACCCTGCTCCTCGCGAATGATCAGCATCAATTGCTGGACTTCTCCGGACCCGACAGGGATCACCATTCGGCCTCCCGGTGCCAACTGGTCAAGCAATGCCTGGGGCACATCGGTCGCCACTGCAGTGACGATAATCCCGTTGTACGGCGCCAGTGCCGGCCAGCCCTCCCAGCCATCGCCCCAGCGGAACACCACGTTGCGCAGGTTCAGTTCGACCAGACGTTCCTTCGCACGATCCTGCAATACCTTGATGCGCTCGACCGAGAACACACGCTCGACGAGTTGCGACAGCACCGCCGTCTGATAACCCGAGCCGGTGCCGATCTCCAGCACCTTGTCGAGGGGACCTGCCTCCAGCAGCAGCTCGCTCATGCGCGCCACCATATATGGCTGGGAGATAGTCTGGTTATTGCCGATCGGCAGCGCTGTGTCTTCATAAGCACGATGCGCCAGCGCTTCGTCGACGAACAGGTGGCGCGGGGTCCGGCGAATGACCTCCAGCACCCTGGCGTTGGAGATACCTTCTTCGTACAGGCGCTGGATGAGCCGCTCGCGGGTTCGCTGGGAGGTCATGCCGATGCCGCGACGCAGCATATCGTCTTGTTCGCGACCCATCAGCGCAGTCCCTCCAGCCAGCCATCCAGACTTCTGAAGGCATCATTGAACGTGCGATCCAGTTGCAACGGCGTGATCGAAACATAACCCTGCATCACTGCATGGAAATCGGTACCCGGGCCACCGTCTTCGGCATCCCCGGCCGCCGCGATCCAGTAACCGGACTTGCCCCGCGGATCCACCACTTTCATTGGTGCCGCGGCACGGGCGCGATGGCCCAGGCGGGTCAACTGGATACCGCGGATACGGTCCAGCGGCAAATTGGGAATGTTCACGTTCAGTACCGTACGCGGTGGCAGATCCAGGTCAGCATGGGCTTCGACCAGTTTGCGCGCGAAATGGGCAGCTGTGGGAAGGTTGTCTACCTGGCGTGAGACCAGCGAAAAGGCAAACGAAGGGTGTTTCAGGAAACGCCCCTCAAGGGCCGCCGCCACCGTGCCGGAATACAGGACATCGTCCCCCAGGTTCGCGCCCAGGTTGATCCCGGAAACCACCATGTCCGCTTCGCGCTCCAGCAGGCCGTTGAGGCCCAGGTGCACGCAATCGGTGGGTGTGCCGTTGAGGCTGATAAAGCCGTTGGCCAGGGTTTGCGGGTGCAACGGACGGTCGAGCGTCAGCGAACTGCTGGCGCCGCTTTTGTCCTGGTCCGGGGCGATAACCACGCATTCGGTGTAATCCGCCAGCGCAGCATAAAGCGCGGCGAGACCGGGTGCGGTTACCCCATCGTCGTTAGAAATCAGAATACGCATGGGCTGTCCGTCTGCCCCACCGGCACCAGATCAACAAGCTCACGCACCAATACGGTGGCGAAGCATCCGGCCGGCAGGATGAATTCCAGTTGCAGAATGTCAGGCTCGGGATAATGCCACGTCAGCCCGCCAATGGGCAGCCGCAGGATGCGACGTTCGTGGCTCATACCGGCGTTGATCAACCAGTCACGCAAATCCGCTTCGCGTGCGGCGATGGCCTGCTCCAGTTCATGGACAACGCCCGTGGCCGGCGAGTCACCTTCGCCCCACTGCGGACCGGTCGGGTGCAGATCGAGAATCGCCAGGCGCGGGTCGCTGCACTCGGCTTCGCCTGCCGGGAAAAAGCTGCGGCTGTCGGTGAACGCCAGCAAATCGCCAACCTGGGCACGTTGCCAGGTGCCATCGGCAACACGTGCGGCCAGCACTTGATTGAACAGAAAACTGCGCGCCGTGGAAAGCAGACGCGAGCGCACATTGCGCTGCTCCGGCAAGGCCTTGCGCGCGGCCCAGGCGCGTGCGTCGACGACGTTGCCACCGTCATGGCCGAAACGCTGGGCGCCGAAATAATTGGGGATACCTTGTTTGGCAATCAGTTGCAGTCGCTGTTCAAGCGCAGGCTTGTCACCGGCGAATTGAGTCAGGCGCAACGTAAAACCGTTGGCTGAGTGCGCACCGCGTTGCAGTTTGCGCTTGTGACGGGCGGTCTTGAGGATCTTCAGCGTATCGTTTTGCGCGGCCGACAGATCGGGGTCGGCCTTGCCCGGCAGTTGCACGCTGAACCACTGGCGAGTCAACGCCTGACGATCCTTGAGCCCGGCATAGCTGACTGTGCGCAATGGCACACCTGCTGCCTTGGCAATCCGCCGTGCCGCTTCTTCTGTGTTCAGACCGCGCTTTTCCACCCAGATCCACAAGTGTTCGCCTTCGCCACTCAGGGGGATGTCGAGGACTTCGTCGACCTGGAAATCTTCCGCGATGGCTTTCAGTACCGCGGTGCCGAGGGGCTCACCATAGGCCCGCGGGCCGAGCAGTTGCAGTTCGTTCATGCGCGCAGCAACAAGGCAACGGAGTGCACGGCAATGCCTTCTTCGCGACCGACAAAGCCGAGCTTTTCGGTGGTGGTAGCTTTCACGTTCACTTGATCCAACTCTACTTGAAGATCCGCGGCAATCAGCGCGCGCATCGATTCGATATGCGGGGCCATTTTCGGCGCCTGGGCGACGATGGTGTTATCGACGTTGCCGACTTTCCAGCCTTTGGCATGGACCAGTGCAACGACATGACGCAACAGCGCACGGCTGTCGGCGCCCTTGAATTGCGGGTCGGTATCCGGGAAATGCTTGCCGATGTCGCCCAGCGCCGCGGCGCCGAGCAAGGCATCGCTCAAGGCGTGCAAGAGGACGTCACCGTCAGAGTGAGCGAGCAGCCCGAAGCTGTGTGCAATGCGCACGCCGCCCAGAGTGATGAAATCGCCTTCAGCGAAACGGTGCACATCATAGCCGTGGCCAATACGCATAAAAAAACGCCCCGATTTTTGTCAGGGCGTGATTCTACCTGCATTAGGCACCTAGAGCATGCGCGTGATGCCGCAAGTGATCGTCAATGAAACTGGCGATGAAGAAATAGCTGTGGTCATAGCCGGGTTGCAGACGCAACCTCAACGCATGACCGGCCAGTTTGGCCGCCTGTTGCAAGGCGTCCGGCTTGAGTTGGTTGGCGAGAAAATCGTCGCGATCGCCTTGGTCGACCAGCAGCGGCAGCTTTTCATCAGCCTCGGCAATCAACGCGCAGGCATCCCATTCGCGCCATTTCGAACGGTCCTCTCCCAGATAGCGGGAGAACGCTTTCTGCCCCCACGGACAATCCATCGGATTGTTGATTGGCGAGAACGCCGACACCGACAGATAGCGCCCCGGATTGCGCAATGCGCAGACCAGCGCACCGTGGCCACCCATGGAATGGCCACTGATGCCGCGCTTGTCCGACGCCGGGAAATGGGCTTCGACCAATGTCGGCAATTCCTGCACGACATAGTCATGCATCCGATAGTGGCGCGACCAGGGTTCCTGGGTTGCATTCAGGTAAAAACCGGCGCCGAGGCCGAAGTCCCAGGCGCCATCCGGATCGCCCGGCACATCAGGACCGCGAGGGCTGGTGTCCGGTGCGACGATGATCAGCCCCAACTCGGCGGCCATGCGCATGGCGCCGGCCTTTTGCATGAAGTTCTCGTCGGTGCAGGTCAGGCCGGACAACCAGTACAACACCGGCAGCTTGCCGCCCTGCTCCGCCTGTGGCGGCAGGTAGACGGCGAACACCATGTCACAACCGAGCACTTCCGAGCGATGGCGATAGCGTTTGTGCCAGCCGCCGAAGCTTTTCTGGCAGGAGATATTTTCCAGACTCATGACAGACCTCAGAAATGGATGACGGAGCGGATGCTTTTTCCTTCATGCATCAGGTCAAACGCCTTGTTGATATCTTCCAGGCCCATGGTGTGGGTGATGAAGGTATCCAGCGGAATCTCACCGGTCTCGGCCATTTCCACATAGCTCGGCAACTCGGTACGGCCGCGCACGCCGCCGAACGCCGAACCACGCCAGACGCGGCCGGTGACCAGCTGGAACGGACGGGTGGAGATTTCCTGACCGGCACCGGCAACACCGATGATGACCGACTCGCCCCAACCCTTGTGACAGCACTCCAGCGCTGCGCGCATCAGTTGCACATTGCCGATGCACTCGAAGGAAAAATCGACGCCGCCATCGGTCATGTCGACGATGACTTCCTGGATCGGACGATCGAAGTCTTTCGGGTTTACACAATCGGTAGCGCCCAATTGTTTGGCGATCTCGAACTTGGCCGGGTTGATGTCGATGGCGATGATCCGCCCTGCCTTGGCTTTGACCGCGCCAATCACAGCCGACAGACCGATGCCGCCCAGGCCGAAGATGGCGACGGTGTCACCCGGTTTGACCTTGGCGGTATTGATTACCGCGCCGATGCCAGTGGTGACGCCACAACCCAGCAGGCAGACTTTTTCCAGCGGTGCTTCTTTAGGAATTTTGGCGACGGAGATCTCTGGCAGCACGGTGTATTCGGAAAAAGTCGAGGTACCCATGTAGTGGAAAATCGTTTCGCCTTTGTAGGAAAAGCGCGAAGTGCCATCCGGCATCAAGCCTTTGCCCTGGGTCGCACGAATCGCCTGGCAGAGGTTGGTTTTGCCCGACAGACAGAATTTGCACTGACGGCATTCCGGGGTGTACAGCGGGATCACATGGTCGCCGACCGCAACGGAAGTCACGCCCTCGCCAATCGCTTCCACGATCGCCCCGCCTTCATGGCCGAGGATCGATGGGAAGATGCCTTCCGGGTCGGCACCGGACAATGTGTAGGCATCGGTATGGCAGACACCGGAGGCCACCACGCGCAGCAAGACTTCGCCGGCCTTGGGCATGGCGACATCGACTTCAACGATCTCGAGGGGCTTCTTGGCCTCGAAGGCAACGGCGGCGCGCGACTTGATCATGGTGACTCTCCAGTGAATAAAAACGAGACAGTGAGTGTAATACACGACTCAACGATGAATAATCGATGTAAATGCAAAATATTATTGCCGTACAGGGATAATCATTGATGTCCGAAAATCGCTGGGAAGGGATCGACGAGTTTGTCGCCGTTGCCGAGTGCAGCCAGTTCACCGCTGCCGCGCAACGCCTGGGGGTTTCTTCCTCCCATATCAGTCGACAAATCGTACGCCTCGAAGAACGTCTGCAAACCCGTCTGCTCTACCGCAGTACTCGCCGGGTCACGCTGACCGAAGCAGGGCAAACCTTCCTGCAACATTGCCAGCGTTTGCAGGACGGCCGCGAAGAGGCCTTGCGCGCGGTCGGTGACTTGACCAGCGAACCCAAGGGCATGCTGCGCATGACCTGCGCCGTGGCTTACGGCGAGCGCTTCATCGTGCCGCTGGTGACCCGCTTCATGGGGCTGTATCCGCAACTGCGCATCGACATCGAACTGACCAATCGTCAGCTTGACCTGGTGCACGAAGGCCTCGACCTGGCGATTCGCCTCGGGCGCTTGCAGGATTCACGACTGGTCGCCACCCGCCTCGCGCCGCGGCGCATGTTTCTCTGCGCGTCACCTTCTTACATTGAGCATTACGGTCGGCCGCACAGCCTGTCGGAACTCAGTCGCCACAACTGCCTCATCGGCAGTTCGGACCTCTGGCAACTGGAGCAGAACGGGCGGGAGTTTTCGCAAAGGGTGCAGGGAAACTGGCGTTGCAACAGTGGGCAGGCGGTACTGGATGCCGCGCTGCAAGGCGTAGGGCTGTGTCAGTTGCCGGACTATTACGTGCTGGAACATTTGAATAGCGGCGCGTTGATTTCGTTGCTGGAAGCAAATCAACCACCGAACACGGCGGTTTGGGCGCTGTATCCACAGCAGCGGCATTTGTCGCCGAAGGTGCGCAAGCTGGTGGATTTTTTGAAGGAGGGATTGGCTGAAAGGCAGGAGTACAGGATTTAAGATCAAAAGATCGCAGCCTGCGGCAGCTCCTACAGGATTTCGGGTGATCCGCAAATGGATGTCGTACCCGATCTCCGTAGGAGCTGCCGCAGGCTGCGATCTTTTAGCGACGATTGGCCCAACGCTGTCTCAACCATTCAAGGTCTTCAGGACGCGTAACCTTGAGGTTATCGGACCGCCCTTCGATCAGTCGCGGTGCCGAACCTGCCCACTCCATCGCCGAAGCTTCGTCAGTGATAACGGCATCGGCCACCAGACTGTCCGCCAAAGCCCGATGCAACGCCCCAAGGCGAAACATCTGCGGCGTGTAGGCCTGCCAGATCACGCTGCGATCCACGGTTTCGACCACACGACCGTGCTTGTCGACTCGCTTGAGCGTATCCCGAGCCGGAACCGCCAGCAGTCCGCCGACAGGATCGTCAGCCAGCTCAACCAGCAGCTTGTCCAGGTCGTCACGACTGAGGTTCGGCCGTGCGGCATCGTGAACCAGTACCCAATCCTCGTCATCAGCGCCCTGCGCATGCAGGTGCAGCAACGCATTGAGCACCGATCCGGAACGCTCGGTGCCACCCTCGACCCGGGCAATACGCGGATCATTGGCACACGCCAGGTTCGGCCAATAAGGATCGTCAACAGCAAGACTGACCACCAAGCCTTTCAGGCCTGGATGACCAAGGAAACAGCCGAGGCTGTGTTCGAGAATAGTGCGCCCGCCCAGTTGCAAGTATTGCTTGGGACGGTCCGCGGCCATACGGGCTCCGACGCCCGCGGCAGGAATCACGGCCCAGAAGGCCGGTAACGTCTGGTTCATTGCGCCAGCTGGTAAAGGGTTTCACCGTCCTTGACCATGCCCAACTCATGGCGAGCCCGCTCTTCAACGGTCTCCATGCCCTTTTTCAACTCGCTGACTTCAGCGTCCATCACCCGATTGCGCTCCAGCAACGCCTGGTTCTCAGCTTGCTGATCGGCAATCTGCTGAGTCAACTCGGCTACTTGCGCCAGGCTGCCATTACCCACCCACAGGCGGTACTGCAGGCCAGCGAGCAGCAGGAGCAAGACGAGGAACAACCAATTGGGACTGCGCATCGAATATCAGGTATCCAGTGAAAAAAGACAGCCATGCCAAAACGTGAAGCTTCTGATAGCACGAAGCCTGGAAGAACCAGGCTTGTGCTTGTAAGGCATCAGATTAGTGGCAAAAACGTCGCTGTAGCGATTTTTCCGACACAATCCGGTGTCTTTTTACCAGCAATCGATCAACCGCGGAACTCGCTGCGACCGTTGTACTTGGCTTTGCCGTTCAACTGCTCTTCGATACGCAGCAGTTGGTTGTACTTGGAAACGCGATCGGAACGGCACAGGGAGCCGGTCTTGATCTGGCCAGCCGAGGTGCCCACGGCCAGGTCGGCAATGGTCGAATCTTCGGTTTCGCCGGAGCGGTGCGAGATCACGGCAGTGTAACCGGCAGCCTTGGCCATCTGGATGGCTTCCAGGGTTTCGGTCAGGGTGCCGATCTGGTTGAACTTGATCAGGATCGAGTTGGCGATCTTTTTGTCGATGCCTTCTTTCAGGATCTTGGTGTTGGTGACGAACAGGTCGTCGCCTACCAGTTGGGTCTTCTCGCCGATCTTGTCGGTGAGGATCTTCCAGCCAGCCCAGTCGGACTCGTCCAGGCCATCTTCGATGGAGATGATCGGGTAACGCTCGGTCAGGCCTTTCAGGTAGTCAGCGAAACCTTCGGCGGTGAACACCTGGCCTTCGCCGGACAGGTTGTACTTGCCGTCTTCGTAGAATTCGCTGGCTGCGCAGTCCAGGGCCAGGGTCACGTCGGTGCCCAGCTTGTAACCGGCGTTAGCCACGGCTTCGGAGATCACTTTCAAAGCGTCTTCGTTGGAAGCCAGGTTCGGCGCGAAACCACCTTCGTCACCGACGGCAGTGCTCAGGCCACGTGCCTTCAGCACGGCTTTGAGGTGGTGAAAAATCTCGGTGCCCATGCGCAGACCTTCCGAGAAAGACTTGGCGCCAACCGGCTGAACCATGAATTCCTGGATGTCGACGTTGTTATCGGCGTGCTCGCCGCCGTTGATGATGTTCATCATCGGAACCGGCATCGAGTAAACACCCGGGGTGCCGTTCAGGTTGGCGATGTGAGCGTACAGCGGCAGGTCCTGGTCCTGTGCTGCTGCCTTGGCCGCGGCCAGGGAAACGGCGAGGATCGCGTTGGCGCCCAGGGAACCTTTGTTTTCAGTACCGTCGAGCTTGATCATTGCCAGATCGAGCGCTTTCTGGTCGCTTGGGTCCATGCCTTTCAACAGGTCGCGGATCGGACCGTTGATGTTGCCTACGGCCTTCAGAACGCCCTTGCCCAGGTAACGGCTCTTGTCGCCATCACGCAGCTCGAGCGCTTCACGCGAGCCAGTGGAAGCACCGGACGGCGCGCAGGCACTGCCGATGATGCCGTTGTCGAGAAGCACGTCCGCTTCCACGGTGGGATTGCCACGGGAGTCGAGAACTTCACGACCTTTGATGTCGACGATTTTAGCCATTGTTGTAAACACTCCAAAGTTGACGAAAACGCTTGGTACCGCTCGAATTATAACTTGTGGGTCATATTGCTTTTTGTAGGAGCTGGCTTGCCGGCGAAGGCGGTCTCAAAATCTCGACAAGACTTAAGGGCCCTTTCGCTGGCAAGCCAGCTCCTACAGGGAGAATTGAGGATTACGCGGTTTCTACCGTCGGAAAACTCTTCACCAGTTCGTCCAAAGCTTTGAGCTGGGCCAGGAATGGCTCCAGTTTGTCCAGGCGCAAGGCGCAAGGACCGTCGCATTTGGCGTTGTCCGGATCCGGGTGGGCCTCCAGGAACAGGCCGGCCAGGGACTGGCTCATGCCGGCCTTCGCCAGGTCGGTGACCTGGGCGCGACGACCGCCGGCGGAATCGGAGCGACCACCAGGCATTTGCAGCGCGTGGGTCACGTCGAAGAACACCGGGTATTCGAACTGCTTCATGATGCCGAAGCCAAGCATGTCGACGACCAGGTTGTTGTAGCCGAAGCTCGAACCACGCTCGCAGAGGATCAACTGATCGTTACCCGCTTCCACGCATTTGCTCAGGATGTGTTTCATTTCATGAGGTGCGAGGAACTGGGCTTTCTTGATGTTGATCACTGCACCGGTCTTGGCCATCGCGACCACGAGGTCGGTCTGGCGCGACAGGAAGGCTGGCAACTGGATGATGTCGCAGACTTCAGCGACGACCGCGGCCTGATCCGGCTCGTGGACGTCGGTGATGATCGGCACGCCGAAGGCTTGCTTGATGTCCTGGAAGATGCGCATGCCTTCTTCCAGGCCAGGACCACGATAGGAGGTCACAGAAGACCGGTTGGCCTTGTCGAAACTGGCCTTGAACACGTAAGGGATACCGAGCTTTTCGGTGACCTTCACATACTCTTCGCAAACCTGCATTGCCATGTCGCGGCTTTCCAGCACGTTCATGCCGCCAAACAGCACCATGGGCTTGTCGTTGGCAATCTCGATGTCGCCGACGCGGATGATCTTCTGTGCCATCGGGGTTACGCCTTCTTCTGGTGTTGAACCAACGCTGCCTTGACGAAACCGCTGAACAGCGGGTGACCGTCGCGTGGCGTCGAGGTGAACTCTGGGTGGAACTGGCAAGCGACGAACCATGGGTGATCCGGAGCTTCTACCACTTCAACCAGTGCGCCATCACCGGAACGACCGGAGATTTTCAAACCGGCTTCCATGATTTGCGGCAGCAGGTTGTTGTTCACTTCGTAGCGATGACGATGACGCTCGACAATCACGTCCTTGCCGTAGCAACCGTGGACCAGGGAACCCGGCTCCAGCAGGCAATCCTGCGCGCCCAGGCGCATGGTGCCGCCCAGATCGGAGGTTTCGGTACGGGTTTCGACGGCACCGGTGGCATCTTCCCACTCGGTGATCAGGCCCACGACCGGATGACCGCTTGCACGATCGAACTCGGTGGAGTTGGCGTCTTTCCAGCCCATCACGTTACGTGCGAACTCGATAACGGCCACTTGCATGCCCAGGCAGATGCCCAGGTACGGAACCTTGTTTTCGCGAGCGTATTGAACGGCAGTGATCTTGCCTTCAACGCCACGCAGACCGAAGCCGCCAGGTACCAGGATTGCATCGACGCCTTCCAGCAGTGCGGTGCCCTGGTTTTCGATGTCTTCAGAGTCGATGTAGCGCAGGTTGACCTTGGTACGATTGCTGATGCCGGCGTGACTCATCGCTTCGATCAGCGACTTGTAGGCGTCCAGCAGTTCCATGTACTTGCCGACCATGGCGATGGTGACTTCGTGCTCAGGGTTGAGCTTGGCGTCGACCACGGCTTCCCACTCGGACAGATCGGCACCGCCGCATTGCAGGCCGAAACGCTCGACGACGAAATCGTCCAGGCCCTGGGAGTGCAGGATGCCCGGGATCTTGTAGATGGTGTCGGCGTCTTCCAGGCCGATCACCGCACGCTCTTCAACGTTGGTGAACTGCGCGATCTTGCGACGCGAGGAAATATCGATCGGGTGATCGGAGCGGCACACCAGCACGTCTGGTTGCAGGCCGATGGAACGCAGTTCCTTCACCGAGTGCTGGGTTGGCTTGGTCTTGGTTTCGCCGGCAGTGGCGATGTACGGCACCAGTGTCAGGTGCATCAGCATCGCGCGCTTGGCGCCGACTTCGAAACGCAGTTGGCGGATCGCCTCGAGGAACGGTTGCGACTCGATGTCACCCACGGTGCCACCGATCTCGACCATTGCCACGTCAGCGTCGCCCGCACCCTTGATGATGCGGCGCTTGATTTCGTCGGTGATGTGCGGGATCACCTGGATGGTTGCACCCAGGTAGTCACCACGGCGCTCTTTGCGCAGGACGTGTTCGTAGACACGGCCGGTGGTGAAGTTGTTGTTCTGGGTCATGGTCGTGCGGATGAACCGCTCGTAGTGGCCCAGGTCCAGGTCGGTCTCGGCGCCGTCGTGAGTGACGAACACTTCACCGTGCTGGAACGGGCTCATGGTGCCCGGGTCGACGTTGATGTACGGGTCCAGCTTCAGCATGGTGACCTTAAGTCCCCGCGCCTCCAGGATGGCCGCCAATGATGCCGATGCAATGCCTTTCCCCAATGAAGAAACAACACCGCCCGTGACGAATATGTAGCGCGTCATGAAAAACCCTAGAAGTCTGCGTTAAAGCGGTCCGAGCCGCCGGGGAAAGCGAAGGAAGGCCGAAGCCCCCGATCACCTGCATTAATCACAGCGCACCTTTCAAAAAAACCGCCGCGTTGGGACAGACCGGAAAATGAAACACCGGTTCGTTGCTCGCTACACATTTTTTGGAATCGCCCAGCAAAGACTGCTTGGTAATCGGCAACTCCTGCAATTCAGGCGAATCCACAGAAGTTGTATCAAGAAGGGAGCGTAGTCTACCGGAAAGCCCCTTTCAGCTCAAACCTTGATCTTCGTTCAGTGGCTGCCAATGCAAATGCCAGTCGCCGAGCGCACCACCATCGAGCCCCTTGAGGTTCGCTACCGCCAGCAGTTTCCCGTCTTTGTAGAGCAGCGGCAATCTGCCGCGTACGAAGGACGGTACACCGCTTTCATTGAGCAAACGTTTCAGGTCCCGATGGCCGCGGCCTGGCAAAACCATGACCTCTCCCCCTTCACGATAGCGGATCTGTAAGGGGCCATCGGGGATTTGGCCGGTGACACTCAGTACACCGTTATCCGGCAATATCAGCGGTGATACCGGACTTTGCCACGCTCCAGCAGAGGGCGCAGTGCGCAACCAGCAACCGGAAAGCCACCAGATGCGCCCGCCCGCCCGATGCAGTTCGCCATCGGCCAGCCGCCACACCGGGCAGGCATCGCCGTTGGCGTCGCGCAAATTCTCCCAACCCGACCAATGGTCAGTATCCGGCAAGCGAGTCAGCGGATCGAGCCAATGACTCAAGGCATTGCGCTGCCGGGCAACAGACAATTGCGCAAGCGGCGCCAGTTCAAGGGATCGCAAGCCCAGCCAGGCCAACTCACTGGCAGAGCTGGCCTCACGCAAATCCATGTCCGCCAGTTCTTCGAGCAACCCCTGCGCTTGCGTCAAATGCGCCGCGCTGCGGGCCATGGTCGCCACCGCTTGTGGCCAGCGCTGGATCAGCACGGGGAAGACTTGATGCCTAAGGTAATTGCGCGAGTACTGCCGATCCTGGTTCGAGGGATCTTCAATCCAGCTCAAGCCATGCGCACTGGCATAAGCCTCCAGTTCAGCCCGCGTGACATCGAGCAATGGCCGCAGCAAATGCCCCTTGCCCAACGGGCGCTGACGCGGCATCCCGGACAATCCGCGCACGCCCGCTCCGCGCAACAGGCGAAACAACAGGGTTTCCGCCTGATCGTCGCGGTGCTGGGCAGTCAGCAGCACTTCACCGGGCCGAGTCACTTCGGTGAACGCGAGATAACGCGCGTCCCGGGCCGCACGCTCCAGACTGGCACCGGGCTGCACCTGTACACGAACAATCTGCAACGGGACGCCCAGCGCAGCACACACAGAACGACAATGCTCCGGCCACGCATCGGCCACGGCTTGAAGGCCGTGATGAACGTGGATGGCGCTCAGCGCCGGCAGGGATTCGGTTTTTGCGAGGTGTGCAAGAAGGTGCAGCAGGACGGTGGAGTCCAGGCCGCCAGAGAAGGCGACGCGCCAGGTCGCAGCATTGCGCCACGAGACCAGGTTCTGCAGGAGTCTGGCTGACAGATCAACATTGGACCGACTCATATCCGCCACCTTGCGCAAATCAAATGTGGGAGCGAGCTTGCTCGCGATTGCGATCGAACATTCAACATATCTGTTGGCAGTTACACCGCTATCGCGAGCAAGCTCGCTCCCACAGGGGTATTGCGTGGTCGATTACAGGCCGTAGCTCATCAGACGCTCATAACGACGGGTCAGCAGCGCGTCGTTATCGAACTTCTTCAGCATCGCCAGTTGCGAACTCAACTCGGCGCGGATCGATGCGGCTGCGGCGCCCGGATCGCGGTGCGCGCCGCCCAATGGCTCGCCAATCACCTTGTCCACGATGCCAAGGCCCTTGAGGCGCTCGGCGGTGATGCCCATCGCTTCTGCGGCATCCGGTGCTTTCTCGGCGGTTTTCCACAGAATCGAAGCGCAACCTTCCGGCGAGATCACCGCGTAGGTCGAGTACTGCAACATGTTCAACTGGTCGCAGACACCGATCGCCAGTGCACCACCAGAACCACCTTCACCGATCACGGTGGCGATGATTGGGGTTTTCAGACGAGCCATGACCCGCAGGTTCCAGGCGATCGCTTCGCTCTGGTTACGCTCTTCGGCGTCGATGCCAGGGTAGGCGCCCGGGGTGTCGATGAAGGTCAGGATCGGCATTTTGAAACGCTCGGCCATTTCCATCAGACGGCAAGCCTTACGGTAGCCTTCCGGACGTGGCATGCCGAAGTTGCGGCGAACTTTCTCGCGCACTTCACGGCCCTTCTGGTGACCGATGATCATCACCGGCTGGTCGTCCAGACGGGCAATGCCGCCAACGATGGCAGCGTCGTCGGAGAAGTGACGGTCACCGTGCAACTCGTCGAACTCGGTGAAGATGTGTTCGATGTAGTCCAGGGTATACGGACGTTTCGGGTGACGCGCCAGACGTGCGATCTGCCAGCTGGTCAGCTTGCCGAAAATGTCTTCGGTCAGCGTTTTGCTCTTGTCCTGCAGGCGGGAGATCTCATCGCCGATATTCAGCGAATTGTCATTACCGACCAAGCGCAACTCTTCGATCTTGGCTTGCAGGTCGGCGATCGGCTGTTCGAAATCTAGAAAATTCGGGTTCATAGGCGTCCGTCTTGGGTCGAGTCCCAAGGGATCTTGGGCCGGCCGGTTGTCTATTCGCGCCCTACCTTAAGGGAGAGGCGCGTTAAGGTCGAGATTAAAAATTCAGGTTGCGGGCAGGCGTTCTGATATCACCTGCCGGTCAACGGTATTGGAGGAAGACGTTGTCTCGCCCGAACTGGTCACGCAGGGCTTGAATCAACGCATCCGCCGGATCGATCCGCCAGCCTTCGCCGAACTGCAACAAGGCCTTCGCATCAGGGCTGGTGTAATCCATGGTGATCGGGCACGCACCACGGTGACGCTTCAACAGTTCACCCAGCCAGCGTAGCTGATCGCCCTTGAGGTCCTTGGCATGCAACTTCAGGCGCAGGCTTTCGGCCAGGTTGGTGCGCGCATCTTCCATGCTCATCACCCGCTTGACCCGCAACTTCAGGCCACCGGAGAAGTCGTCATTGCTGACCTCGCCTTCGACCACCACCATCGCGTCGGTCTGCAACAGCGACTGCGCGGAGTGGAATGCCTCGGAAAACAGCGAGGCCTCGATCCGTCCTGAGCGGTCGTCGAGGGTGATGAACCCCATCTTGTCGCCCTTTTTGTTCTTCATCACCCGCAAGGCGATGATCATCCCGGCGACCGTCTGGGTATCGCGCGCCGGTTTCAGGTCGATGATGCGCTGACGGGCAAAGCGACGGATTTCACCTTCGTACTCGTCGATCGGGTGACCGGTCAGGTACAGGCCGAGGGTATCTTTCTCCCCTTTCAGGCGCTCCTTGAGGGTCAGCTCCTTGGCCTTGCGGTGATTGGCGTAGACGTCAGCGTCTGCTTCGACAAACAGACCGCCGAACAGGTCGGAGTGACCGCTGTCCTGGGTGCGTGCAGTTTGTTCGGCCGCCTTGATCGCTTCTTCCATGGCCGTCAGCAGCACCGCGCGATTGCGGTCGATGTTGGCCTGGTAGGCTTTCTGCTCATCGTGGAAATACGGCCCGAGGCGATCCAGCGCGCCGCTGCGGATCAAGCCGTCGAGGGTGCGCTTGTTGATGCGCTTGAGGTCGACCCGGGCGCAGAAATCGAACAGATCCTTGAACGGACCGGCCAGACGCGCTTCGGTGATCGCCTCGACCGGGCCCTCACCCACGCCCTTGATGGCACCCAGGCCGTAAATGATCCGGCCTTCGTCGTTCACCGTGAACTTGAATTCGGACGTGTTCACGTCCGGCGCGTCGAGACGCAGCTTCATGGTCCGCACTTCTTCGATCAAGGTCACGACCTTGTCGGTGTTGTGCATATCCGCCGAAAGTACCGCGGCCATGAACGGCGCCGGGTAATGCGCTTTCAGCCATGCGGTCTGGTACGACACCAGGCCATAGGCGGCGGAGTGGGATTTGTTGAAGCCGTAACCGGCGAACTTTTCCACCAGGTCGAAAATGTTACCGGCGAGGTCCGCATCGATGTTGTTGGTGGCGCAACCTTCAATGAAGCCGCCGCGCTGCTTGGCCATTTCCTCGGGTTTTTTCTTACCCATGGCTCGACGCAGCATGTCCGCACCACCGAGGGTGTAACCGGCCATGACCTGGGCAATCTGCATCACCTGTTCCTGGTACAGGATGATGCCGTAAGTCGGTGCCAGCACCGGTTTGAGGCCTTCGTACTGGTAGTCCGAGTGCGGATACGCCAGCTCGGCGCGGCCGTGCTTACGGTTGATGAAGTCGTCCACCATGCCCGATTGCAGTGGGCCCGGACGGAACAGTGCCACCAGTGCGATCAAGTCTTCCAGGCAGTCGGGCTTGAGCTTTTTGATCAGCTCTTTCATGCCCCGGGATTCAAGCTGGAACACGGCCGTGGTTTCGGCTTTTTGCAGCAAGGTGTAGGTCGGTTTGTCATCCAGCGGGATGAACGCGATATCCAGCGGCGGTTCGTTGACCTTGGCGCGGTCGCGGTTGATGGTTTTCAGTGCCCAGTCGATGATCGTAAGGGTCCGCAGGCCGAGGAAGTCGAACTTCACCAGGCCGGCAGCTTCAACGTCATCCTTGTCGAACTGGGTTACCAGGCCGTCACCGGCCTCGTCGCAATAGATCGGCGAGAAGTCGGTCAGCTTGGTCGGCGCGATCACCACACCACCGGCGTGCTTGCCGACGTTACGCACAACGCCTTCGAGCTTTCGGGCCATCTCCCAGATTTCCGCGGCCTCTTCATCGACCTTGATGAAGTCGCGCAGGATCTCTTCCTGCTCGTAGGCCTTTTCCAGGGTCATGCCGACTTCGAACGGAATCATCTTCGACAGACGATCCGCCAGGCCATAGGACTTACCCTGCACCCGCGCCACGTCGCGGACCACAGCCTTTGCCGCCATGGAGCCGAAGGTGATGATCTGGCTTACCGCGTTGCGGCCGTACTTCTCGGCCACGTAGTCGATCACCCGGTCACGACCGTCCATGCAGAAGTCGACGTCGAAGTCGGGCATCGATACCCGTTCCGGGTTGAGGAACCGTTCGAACAGCAGGTCGTATTCCAGCGGGTCGAGGTCGGTGATCTTCTGTACGTAGGCCACCAGCGATCCGGCACCCGATCCACGGCCAGGGCCCACCGGTACGCCGTTGTTCTTGGCCCACTGGATAAAGTCCATCACGATCAGGAAGTACCCGGGGAACCCCATCTGGATGATGATATCCAGCTCGAAATTCAGCCGGTCGACATAGACCTGACGCTTGGCCTCGTAGTCTTCGGTGGTGTCCTTGGGCAGCAGAACGGAAAGGCGCTCTTCCAGGCCGTCGAAGGACACCTTGCGGAAGTACTCGTCGATGGTCATGCCATCGGGGATCGGGAAGTTGGGCAGGAAGTGCGTGCCCAGCTTCACTTCGATGTTGCAGCGCTTGGCGATCTCGACAGTGTTTTCCAGCGCCTCGGGAATATCGCTGAACAACTCGGCCATTTCCTCGGCGCTTTTGAGGTACTGCTGATCGCTGTAATTCTTCGAACGCCGCGGATCGTCGAGGGCGCGGCCCTCACCGATGCACACGCGGGTTTCGTGGGCGGCGAAGTCTTCCTGCTTGATGAAGCGCACGTCATTGGTCGCCACCAGCGGCGCACCGAGCTTCTCGGCCAGCGCCACGGCGCCGTGCAGCTGTTCTTCATCGTTCGGGCGGTTGGTTCGCTGGATTTCCAGGTAGAAACGATCCGGAAACACGTCCATCCATTCGCGGGCAAGGGTTTCGGCCTCGGCGGAGTTGCCGCTGAGCATGGCCTGGCCGATCTCGCCTTCTTTGGCCGCCGACAGCATGATCAAGCCCGCATTGGCTTCAGCGACCCATTCGCGCTCGATGATGATCGCGCCATTGCGCTGACCATCTATATAGCCGCGGGAAATCAGTTCGGTGAGGTTGCGATAGCCTTCGGCGTTCATCACCAGCAGGCTGATCCGGCTCAGCGGGTTGTCCGGATCCTTGTTCGACAGCCACAGGTCGGCGCCGCAGATCGGCTTGATCCCGGCACCCATGGCGTTTTTATAGAATTTGACCAGGGAACACATGTTGTTCTGGTCGGTGACCGCTACGGCAGGCATGTTCATGCCGACCAGGGTCTTGACCAGCGGCTTGATCCGCACCAGACCGTCGACCAGGGAGTATTCAGTGTGCAGGCGTAGGTGAACGAATGAAGCCGGCATAGTGATCCTGCGTATATTCATGAAAACAACAAAGCCCGGAAATCCGGCGCTTTAAAGCTACTTCACTTGGTAATACTGCGTTGAACGGCAGCTCGAAATGCTCATTGACTAAAGTCAACTCCGCTTTCTCGCTGCCGTTCGCCTTGTCTTACCTGCGCTCGTGACGCTTTAAAGAGCCGGATTGTACCGGGCCTTGGTAAAAAAAATCAGCCTCGCGACTAACTCTCGATGAGACCTTCCCGCGCCTCATACGCCAGCCGCACCGGAGCAAACGAACGCCGGTGAATCGGGGTCGGCCCAAGTCGTGCCAGCGCTTCCAGATGAACGGGCGTCGGGTAGCCTTTATGCCCGCCGATACCGTAACCCGGATAAATCAATTCGAACGCAGCCATTTCTCGGTCGCGACTGACCTTGGCCAGAATTGATGCGGCAGCGATGGCTGGAACCTTGCTATCGCCCTTGACCACGGCTTCGGAGCGCATCGGCAGTTTCGGGCAACGGTTGCCGTCGATCATCGCCAGTTTCGGCTGGACATGCAGCCCGGCGACCGCACGCTGCATGGCCAGCATGGTGGCGTGCAGGATATTGAGTTCGTCGATTTCTTCGACTTCGGCGCGAGCGATACACCAGCTCAGGGCTTTTTCGCAGATTTCGTCGTAGAGCTTTTCGCGGCGGGCTTCGGTGAGTTTCTTCGAGTCGTTCAGGCCGAGGATCGGGCGGTTCGGATCAAGGATCACCGCTGCTGTCACTACCGCACCACAGAGCGGGCCGCGACCGACTTCATCGACACCGGCAACCAACTCTTCGACTTGCGCGACCAAGGTGAAATCCAGCCCCATCTGCATGCTTGTTTTACTCATTTAACTTGGCCGATCAGGTTCAGAACTGCGTCCGCAGCCTGGTTGGAGGCATCCAGACGCAGGGTCCGGTGAATCTCATCAAAGCCACGGGTCTGCTCTTCACCACCTTCGATCAGCGGTGACAAGGTCTGGGCCAGCGCTTCGACCGTGGCATCGTCCTGCAACAACTCGGGTACCAACAGACGCTGGGCCAACAAGTTCGGCAATGAAATGTAGGGGCTTTTCACCATGCGCTTGAGAATCCAGAACGTCAGCGGCGCCAGACGGTAGGCAACCACCATCGGCCGCTTGTACAGCAATGCTTCAAGCGTTGCGGTTCCGGAGGCAATCAGCACGGCGTCGCAGGCTGCCAGGGCCAGATGGGAGTTGCCATCGAGCAAGGTCAGCGGCAGATCACGACCGGCCAGCAACTCCTCCAACTGAGCCCGGCGCTGCGGACTGGCGCAAGGCATGACAAACCGCACGCCCGGGCGCAACGCACGCAAGCGCTGGGCGGTATCAAGGAACAACGCGCCGAGTCGGCCAACTTCACCACCGCGGCTGCCGGGCATCAACGCCACCAGCGGCCCGTCAGGCAAACCAAGTTCGGCCCGCGCTGCGGTGCGATCGGCTTCGAGTGGAATGGCGTCGGCCAGGGTATGACCGACGAACCGCACCGGTACGCCCTTCTCTTCGTAGAATTTAGCTTCGAACGGGAATAGCGTGAGCATCAGGTCGCAACCTTCGCGAATCTTCAGCACCCGTTTCTGCCGCCAGGCCCAGACCGACGGGCTGACGTAATGCACGGTCTTGATCCCGGCTTGACGCAGCTTGAGTTCGATATTGAGGTTGAAGTCTGGCGCGTCGATACCGATGAACACATCGGGTTTCGCGTCGATCAGGTCGGCGACCAGCTTCTTGCGCCGTGCCAGCAACTCGCGTAACCGGCCCAGCACTTCCACCAGGCCCATGACGGACAGACGTTCCATCGGGAAATATGGGGTCAGGCCTTCAGCCTGCATCAACGGACCACCCACACCGATGAACTCGACAGCCGGGTGACGAGCCTTGAGCGCGCGCATGAGACCCGCACCCAGAATGTCACCGGAAGCCTCACCCGCTACCAGCGCAATACGCAGATTGGCCATGATTAGCGGGTAATGCCGCGGGTCGAAGACTGGATGGAGTCGCGGAACACCGCTACTTCCGGGAACTGCGCAGAAGGCTCGGCCAGTTCGACGAGCGCCTGTTCCACGGTCAGACCCTGGCGGTACACCACCTTGTAGGCACGACGCAGCGCGTGGATCGCATCTTCGCTGAAACCGCGACGGCGCATGCCCTCGAAGTTCATGCTACGGGCTTCGGCAGGGTTACCGAACACAGTGACATAGGCAGGAACATCCTTGCCGATCGCCGTCCCCATGCCTGAGAAGCTGTGGGCGCCAATGTGGCAATACTGGTGAACCAGGGTAAAACCGGAAAGGATTGCCCAGTCTTCCACATGCACATGGCCCGCCAGTGCAGTGTTGTTGACCAGGATGCAGTGGTTGCCGATAACGCTGTCGTGGCCGATGTGGGCATACGCCATGATCAGGTTGTGATCGCCCAGGGTCGTTTCCGAACGGTCCTGGATGGTGCCGCGGTGAATCGTCACGCCTTCACGGATGACGTTGTGATCACCGATCACCAGGCGGGTTTCCTCGCCCTTGTACTTCAGGTCAGGTGTGTCTTCGCCCACCGAGGAAAACTGGTAGATGCGATTGTGCTTACCGATTCGCGTCGGACCCTTGAGAATCACGTGTGGCCCGATGACTGTCCCCTCGCCGATTTCCACACCTGCGCCGACGATCGACCACGGGCCGACCTCGACGCCGTCAGCCAGAACGGCTGTCGGATCGATGATTGCACGAGGGTCAATCAAACTCATAGCTTGCGTTCCGCGCAGATGATTTCAGCGGAGCAGACAGGCTTGCCATCGACCGAAGCCTGGCATTCGAACTTCCAGATCTGACGCTTGCAGCTGATGAACTTGGCTTCAAGGATCAGCTGATCGCCTGGCAGAACCGGCTGGCGGAAGCGCAGCTTGTCCGAACCGACGAAGTAATAGAGCGTGCCGTCGGCCGGTTTCACGTCGAGCATTTTGAAACCAAGGATCCCGGCAGCCTGAGCCATTGCTTCGATGATCAATACGCCCGGCATGATTGGATGCGCAGGGAAGTGACCGTTGAAGAATGGTTCGTTGATGCTGACATTCTTGTAGGCACGAATGCGCTTGCCTTCAACATCCAGCTCCACTACCCGGTCCACCAGCAGGAACGGGTAACGGTGAGGCAGGTATTCGCGAATCTCGTTGATGTCCATCATTTCGGGGGGAAGCCTATGTAAAGATTGGGAGCGCGCGACTGACGCGCACCCCTCTAGCAAATCAAGGAGGCAGTCTAGCGGCTGTGCACACTTGATATGGAAATGGTATCAGCCATCTGATGAAGCATTACCGTCAGGGGTCACTTCCCCTACTTGCTTTTCCAGCTGGCGCAGACGTCGCGCGATGTCATCGAGCTGACGAATGCGTGCCGCGCTTTTGCGCCACTCGGCTGCCGGCTGCATGGCCGTACCGGAAGAATAGGCACCTGGCTCGGTAATCGAGTGGGTTACCATGGTCATCCCGGTAATGAAAACGTTGTCACAAATGTCGATGTGCCCCACCAGCCCTACGCCACCGGCGAGCATGCAGTGCTTGCCGATCCTGGTGCTGCCGGAGATCCCGACGCACGCCGCCATGGCGGTGTGATCACCGACCTGAACGTTGTGGGCAATTTGAATCTGGTTGTCGAGCTTCACACCGTTGCCGATGATGGTATCGGCCAGCGCGCCGCGATCTATAGCTGTATTCACGCCGATTTCAACGTCATCGCCGATCAACACGCCACCGATCTGGGCGATTTTCTGCCAGATACCTTTTTCATTGGCAAAACCAAAGCCTTCGCCTCCGAGCACCGCTCCGGACTGAATGACGACCCGTTTGCCGACGCGAACGTCGTGATACAGGGTCACACGCGGCGCGAGCCAGCCACCCTCACCCACCACGCTGCGAGCACCGATGAAGCAATGCGCGCCGACAGTCGTACCGGCTGCAACCTGCGCACCGCTTTCGATCACCACAAAAGCACCGATACTCGCCGCAGGATCGACTACCGCATCCGCAGCGATCACTGCCGTGGGATGTATGCCGGCAGCGGCCTTGGGCTTGGGATCGAACAGGTGAGAAACACGCGCGTAGGCTGCGTACGGATCCGGCACCACCAGCACATCCCCGCAATGACCTTCGGCGTCAGCGGCTTTGAGCAACAGCGCTGCAGCCTGACTGCCTGCCAGGTACTTACGGTATTGGGGGTTTGCAAGAAAGCTCAACTGAGCTGGGCCAGCCTCCTGCAAGGTGGCTAGCCCAGTAATTGCTTTCTCGGGGTCGCCACGTAGCGTGGCGCCGAGGAACTCGGCCAGCTGGCCGAGCTTAATGGTCACGGTCATGGGTTACTTCAGCTGATTCATGCGCTCGATAACCTGGCGAGTGATGTCGTACTGCGGCTTGACATCAATCACTGCGCCACGCTCGAAGACCAGGTCAAAAGCACCTTTCTTGATGACTTCTTCCACAGCGCTGTCCAGTTTCGGCTTGAGCTGTTTCAGCATTTCACGGTCGGCAACGGCTTTAGCTTCGTTCAGCTCCTTGGACTGGAACTGGAAGTCACGGGCCTTTTGCTTGAATTCAAGCTCCAGACGCTCCCGCTCGCCCTGCTGCATTTTGTCGCCACCGGCCATCAGGCGGTCCTGAATGCCCTTGGCGCTGGTTTCCAGCGCCTTGAGCTTGGTCAGCTGAGGACCGAACTTCTTCTCGGCATCCACGGCGTATTTCTTGGCCGCGTCAGACTCCAGCAAAGCCATCTGATAGTTCAGAACAGCAATTTTCATGTCGGCGAACGCCGGACCTGCTACCAGTACGGTCGCCAGGAGAACCAATTGAGTCAACTTACGCACGATGCACTCCTACAAAATCCATTGTCGTTATTTTGGGACAGACGCTTAGAACGTCTGGCCAAGAGAGAATTGGAACACTTGAGTCTCAGCGTTATCCGGTTTCTTGACTGGCATGGCCAACGCGAAACTCAGAGGACCCAGTGCGGTGACCCACGTCACACCTACACCGACGGAACTGGCCAGGTTGCTCAGACTGACATCGTTGCACTGCGTGTTGGACTTCGACGCAGGGTTGGTATTGGTCGTCTGCTCGCACTTGGAGTCGAACACGTTACCCACATCCCAGAATACCGAGGTACGCAGGGATCGTTGATCCTTGACGAATGGCAGCGGGAACAGAACCTCAGCACCACCTTGAATCAGGACGTTACCACCGAACGGCAGTGGATCCTGGTCCGGGTCAGCAAGAGTACCCGGGTTGCCAGTGCTGAGTGCGCCGCGGCTCGGAGTACTACGCGGCCCCAATGTACTGTCCTTGAAGCCACGAACCGAGTTGAAACCACCAGCATAGTAGTTTTCATAGAATGGCAAGCCATCGGTCGAACCGTAACCGTCGCCATAACCCAATTCGGTGTGCAAGCGCATGGTGTAGTTGTCAGACAATGGCTGGAACAACTGGCCACGGTAATCGAGTTTGAAGAACGACAGGTCGCTACCCGGTACGGTAACTTCCGCCGTCAAGCTTTGAGAATGACCACGGGTCGCCAATACGCCTTTGTTCAAGGTGGACTCGGACCAGCCGGCCGAAGCCTTGAAGTTCAGGTACTGATCGCCTTCACGGTTAACGAAGTCGAAAATCTCGTCGACGGTGTATTGACCGGTCTTGATCTTGTCCTGTTGCCCAGTCAGGCCGAAGGTCAGGCGCGAAGTCTCGCTGATCGGGTAGCCGACGCTCACCCCTGCACCCAGGCTATCCACGGCATAGCTCGCTACATCGACGTCGAGGTCGTTGTAGTCGGTGGTGCGGTAGAAGGCGTTGTAACCCAGGCTCACGCCATCAGCCGTCCAGTAGGGGTCGACAAAACCAAAGTTGTAACGCGTCTGGTACTGGCTTTTGGTCAAGCCGACGCTGACCTTGTTACCGGTACCCAGGAAGTTGTTCTGGGTGATCGAGCCACCGAGGATCAGACCGGCACTCTGGGCGAAACCGACGCTGGCGGTAATCGAACCGGAGGCTTGCTCTTCAACGCTGTAGTTGACGTCCACCTGGTCATCGACACCCGGCACGGCCGGGGTTTCAACGTTGACTTCCTTGAAGAAACCCAGACGTTCCAGACGGGTCTTGGATTGGTCGATCAGGTAGGTCGAAGCCCAGCCGCCTTCCATCTGGCGCATTTCACGACGCAGCACTTCGTCTTCGGACTTGGTGTTGCCACGGAAGTTGATGCGGTTCACGTAAGCACGCTTGCCCGGATCGACCGCGAACAGGATGTCTACGGTGTGATCTTCATCGTGCGGTTGAGGCACGCCATTGACGTTGGCGAAGGTATAGCCCTCGTTACCCAGACGGCGGGTGATCAGTTCGGAGGTGGTGGTCATCAGCTTGCGCGAGAACACCTGGCCTTTTTGCACCAGCAGCAGGGACTTGACCTGGTCTTCAGGGACTTTCAGGTCGCCACTGAGTTTGACGTCACGAACGGTGTATTTCTCGCCTTCGTTGACGTTGACGGTGATGTAGACGTGTTTCTTGTCCGGCGTAATGGATACCTGGGTCGAAGCGATATCCATGTTGATATAGCCACGGTCCAGGTAGTAGGAACGCAGACGCTCCAGGTCACCGGACAGTTTTTCACGGGCGTACTTGTCGTCGTTCTTGAAGAACGACAACCAGTTGGTGGTCTTGAGTTCGAACAGGTCGATCAGGTCTTCATCGGGGAAAACCGTGTTGCCCACCACGTTGATGTGCTGGATAGCGGCAACCGTACCTTCGTTGATGTTGACCTTCAGGCCAACGCGGTTACGCGGTTGCGGCACCACTTCGGTGTCGACGGTAGCCGAGTAGCGACCCTGGGCGACGTACTGGCGCTGCAGTTCGTTACGAACACCTTCAAGGGTGGCACGCTGGAATATCTCGCCTTCGGCCAGACCGGATTGCTTGAGGCCTTTCATCAGGTCTTCGGTAGAGATCGCCTTGTTACCTTCGATCTCGATACTGGCAACAGACGGGCGCTCGACTACCGTGATGACCAGGACGTTGCCATCGCGGCCCAGCTGGATATCTTGAAAGAAACCGGTTTTGAACAACGCACGAGTGGATTCCACCAGGCGACGATCATCCGCCTGTTCACCGACGTTCAACGGCAAAGCACCAAAGACGCTACCCGCGGAGACCCGCTGAAGGCCATTGACGCGAATATCAGAGATAGTGAAGGACTCGGCGTGAACTTCGGCGATCATCAATACGGTGAGAACCGCAGTTAGCAGCAGACGTTTCATGAAGTCCTTTCTTATTCCAACTGGCAATAAACAAACTGCCGCAAAATGCGGCAGATTCGCAATTCAGCGAAGCGTTACAGTCGACCCAGATCATTGATCAGAGCAAGCAACATCACCCCGATCACCAAACTGATACCGATCTGTATCCCCCAACCTTGCACCCGATCCGACAAGGGACGACCACGCGCCCACTCGATCAGATAAAACAACAAATGCCCCCCATCCAGTACCGGAATGGGCAACAAATTCAGAACGCCCAGGCTAATACTCAGATAAGCAAGGAAATTCAGGAAGTCAGCAACGCCCGACTGGGCCGAAGCGCCCGCCACTTTAGCAATGGTTATCGGTCCACTCAAGTTTTTTACCGAGAGCTCGCCGAACAACATTTTCTTCAGAGAATCAAGGGTCAGCACGCTCATGGTCCAGGTGCGTCGAGCCCCCTCGCCAATCGCTGCCAATGGCCCGTAACTGACCTCGCGGATCATTTCCGGTGGCCAATCGACCGCCTTCACCCCCGCCCCCAGGTATCCGCTGGGTGATTTGCGCTCGCCGCGAGCGGCCAGCGTCACCGGGACGTCGATTTGAGCACCGTCGCGCTCAACCCGCAGCATGATTTTGGTATCAGGATGCATACGGACGGTATCGACGACCTGCTGCCAGTCATCCAGCGTACGACCATCAAGCTCCAGCAACCGGTCACCCGTCTTCAGGCCGGCAGCCTGAGCTGGCCCCTTTGGATCGAGTTCAGCCAGGACAGGCGGCAATGCCGGGCGCCACGGGCGAATCCCCAATGAGTGGATAGGGTCAGGCTCGTCAGCCCCTTTGAGCCATTTGTTCAGCGCAAGTTCACGAGGAGAATCAGCCGTGCCCCCCTGTTCGCGAACCATTATCTGCAACGAGCCGCTTTCACCCAGGCGACGAACCAATTGCAGGTTCACCTCCGCCCAGCCGGAAGTCGCCTCACCATCAATGGCCACGATTTCCTGGCCGGGGCTCAAACCCGCCTTGGCCGCAATACTGCCGGACTCGACAGCCCCGATGACTGGACGCACCTGCTCGCTGCCGAGCATTGCCAAACCCCAGAAGAACACCAATGCCAGCAGGAAATTGGCTATCGGCCCTGCAGCTACAATGGCAATGCGCTGACGAACGGATTTGCGATTGAAGGTCTGGCCGAGCTGATCGAGGGGGACTTCACCCTCGCGCTCGTCGAGCATTTTGACGTAGCCGCCCAACGGGATCGCGGCGACGACGAATTCGGTGCCTTGCTTGTCGTGCCAGCGCAGCAAAGGCATGCCGAAGCCTACGGAGAAGCGCAGCACTTTGACCCCACAACGACGCGCGACCCAAAAATGGCCGAACTCGTGGAAGGTAACCAGCACACCCAGAGCGACCAGGGTGCCGACAATCATATAGAGCGCGCTCATCTACTTTCTCCGCAATCCGATCCGCTGCTGCCTGGGTCAACTATCCGCAGCATTTAGCGCCCGTGACGACTCAACCATTGTCCGGCCAGCAATCGCGCCTTCGCGTCCGCCGTGAACACTGCCTCGAGATCACCCACTGCTACTACGGGCTCAAGATTCAATACTTCTTCGATGATACTCGCGATTTCCGGGTAACGAACCCGTTCGTCGAGAAATGCCGCCACCGCCACTTCGTTCGCCGCATTGAGCATCGCCGGCGCGCTGTTCCCCGCCTCGGCCGCCTGACGGGCCAAACGCAGGCAAGGGAAACGTTCTTCATCCGGTGCCTGAAAATCCAGCCGTGCAATGGCAAACAGATCCAGCGGAGCCACACCCGAGTCAATCCGCTCCGGCCAGGCCAGGGCATTGGCGATGGGCGTGCGCATGTCCGGATTACCCAACTGCGCCAGAACAGAACCATCGACGTAGTCGACCAGCGAATGGATCACACTTTGCGGGTGAACCACCACCTCGACCTGGGATGGCCTGGCATCGAACAGCCAGCAGGCTTCGATCAACTCAAGCCCCTTGTTCATCATGCTGGCCGAGTCAACGGAGATTTTTCGCCCCATGGACCAGTTCGGGTGCGCACACGCCTGATCGGGAGAAACATGCGCCAGTTCAGCTATTGGCGTCTGCCGGAACGGACCGCCGGAAGCTGTCAGCAGAATCCGACGTACACCGACCGCCTCGAGGCCACGGGCATAATCGAGCGGCATGCACTGAAAAATCGCGTTGTGCTCGCTATCGATCGGCAGCAACACCGAACCGCTCTTGCGCACCGCCTGCATAAACAGCGCGCCGGACATGACCAGTGCTTCTTTATTGGCCAGGAGGATCTTTTTGCCAGCCTCGACCGCCGCCAGTGTCGGGCGCAATCCCGCTGCACCGACGATGGCCGCCATGACCGTATCGACTTCCGGATCGGAAGCGACCTGACACAAACCTTCCTCACCCACCAGAACACGGGTCGAAAGACCGGCCGCGCGCAAATCATCCTGCAAGGTGCGGGCAGCAGCGACCTCAGGCACGACAGCAAATCGCGGCACATGGCGCACGCACAGCGCCAGCAATTCACTCAAGCGGCTGAAGCCACTCAAGGCAAAGACCTGATAACGGTCAGGATGGCGAGCGATGACGTCGAGCGTACTCAGGCCAATCGAGCCGGTCGCACCCAGAACGGTAATCTGTTGCGAGCGGCTCATGGGGCCGCCATCCACAGCAGCACGGCAAATACCGGAATCGCTGCTGTCAGGCTGTCGATACGATCCAGCACGCCGCCGTGCCCCGGAAGCAGATTGCTGCTGTCCTTGATCCCGGACTGGCGCTTGAACATGCTCTCAGTGAGGTCGCCCACCACCGAAATGAACACGATCAGCGCGGCACCGATCAGCCCTTTGAGCAGCTCGGCCACCGTCCAGTCGCGCACCAGGGCAACCATTGCGGTAATCACCAGACTCAGCGCCAGACCACCGTACACGCCTTCCCAGCTCTTGCCCGGACTGACCTGCGGTGCGAGCTTGCGCTTGCCGAAAGCACGACCAGAGAAGTAGGCGCCAACATCGGCCCCCCAGACCAACACCATCACCGCCATGATCAGCCAGTTACCCAGCGGGTATTGCTTGATCTGCACCAGACCTTGCCAGGCCGGCAGGAGAATCAACAGGCCGATCACCAACCTGGTCGCCGCATTGGACCAATGCTCGCTCGAATGCGGATAGGTCAGCACCAGATACGTCGCCACCGCCCACCACAACACCGAAGCACCCAATACCCAAGGCGCGAGGCCGGGCAGGATGTACATGAGGAACAGTGCAAAAGCGACCAAGGCGGCATAGCCGACGCGGAACGCCTGAGCGGCGAAACCCGCCAGGCGCGCCCACTCCCAGGCACCCAGGGTCACGACCAGCCCGATGAACAGTGCAAAACCGAAACCTTCAAGCAGGAAAAACCCGCACAGGGCAATCGGCAGCAGGATCAGCGCGGTGATGATTCGTTGTTTAAGCATTAAACCCGGGCTCCAGCCTCGACCTGCTCGCTCGTTTTACCGAAGCGGCGCTGGCGGGAAGCGAAATCGGCCAGCGCATTGCGCATGGCATCGTGTTTGAAGTCCGGCCAGAACAGGTCGGAAAAATACAACTCGGCATAGGCCAGTTGCCAGAGCAGGAAGTTGCTGATGCGGCGCTCGCCACCGGTACGGATACACAGGTCCGGCAACGGCAGGTCGCCCGTGACCAGGCAGGTCTGCAGCAGACCAGGTGTGATGTCTTCCGGACGCAAGTGCCCGGCCTGAACTTCTCGCGCCAGTCGTTGCGCAGCTTGCGCGATATCCCACTGACCGCCGTAATTGGCGGCGATCTGCAGGATAAAACGATTGGCGCCAACCGTCATGGCCTCGGCTTCACGCATGGCAGCCTGCAGCTCCGGATGAAAACGCGAGCGGTCACCAATGATGCGCAGGCTGATGTTGTTGTCGTTGAGGCGCTTGGCCTCACGACGCAGCGCCCTGAAGAACAGATCCATCAAGGCGCTGACCTCATCGGCCGGACGCTGCCAGTTCTCGCTGGAAAAGGCGAACAGGGTCAACACTTCGACCTTGGCCTCGGCACAAACCTCAATGACCGCACGCACCGCATCCACACCCGCTTTATGCCCGGCGACACCCGGCATAAAGCGCTTTTTCGCCCAGCGATTGTTACCATCCATGATAATCGCGACATGGCGCGGCACCGCGGACGGTGCAGTCTGCTTGGTCTTTTCCATGAAAACGCGACCCTTATACGGCCATCAGGTCTTTTTCTTTTTCTGCCAGCTTCGCGTCGATTTCGGCCACGAACTTCTTGGTCAGATCGTCAATCTCGCCAGTGGCGCGACGCTCTTCGTCTTCGCTGATTTCTTTTTCCTTGACCAGATCTTTCAGCGAACTGTTGGCATCACGACGGATGTTACGCACCGCTACACGGGCATCCTCAGCAACGTCGCGAGCCTGCTTGGTGAAGCCACGACGGGTTTCTTCAGTCAGCGCCGGCATGCTGATCAGCAGCAACTCGCCAAGGTTGGTCGGGTTCAGGTTCAGACCAGCACTGCCGATCGCCTTGTCGACAGCACCCAGCATGTTGCGCTCGAAGGCGACGACTTGCAGGGTACGGGCGTCCTTGACGGAGATGTTGGCCACTTGCTTGATCGGAGTGTCGGCGCCGTAGTACGGCACCATCACGCCTTCCAGGATGCTCGGGTGCGCCTGGCCGGTACGAATACGACCGAAGTTGTGCGCCAGCGATTCCACGGACTTCTGCATGCGCTCTTTAGCGTCTTTCTTGATTTCGTTGATCATTGTTCGCCTTCCTCGATCAGGGTTCCTTCAGCGCCGCCATGCACGATGTTCAGCAGGGCGCCGGGCTTGTTCATGTTAAATACGCGTAGCGGCATCTTGTGGTCGCGGCACAGGCAAATGGCCGTCAGATCCATCACACCCAGCTTGCGATCCAGCACTTCATCGTAGGTCAGATGATCGAACTTCTCGGCATGCGGGTCTTTGAACGGGTCAGCGGTGTAGACGCCATCGACCTTGGTCGCCTTGAGCACGACATCGGCATCGATTTCGATTGCACGCAGGCAGGCAGCCGAATCCGTCGTAAAGAACGGGTTACCCGTACCGGCCGCGAAAATCACCACGTCCTTGGAGTTCAAGTGGCGCATGGCCTTGCGGCGATCGTAGTGATCGGTCACGCCTACCATGGAAATGGCCGACATCACGATGGCCGAGATATTGGCACGTTCCAGCGCGTCGCGCATTGCCAGGGCGTTCATCACAGTGGCCAGCATGCCCATGTGGTCGCCGGTAACCCGATCCATGCCCGCCGCGCTGAGCGCCGCGCCGCGGAACAGGTTGCCACCACCGATGACCAGACCGACCTGAACACCGATGCCGACCAGTTGGCCAACTTCCAATGCCATGCGATCCAGAACTTTCGGGTCGATCCCGAACTCTTCCGAGCCCATCAGGGCCTCGCCGCTAAGCTTGAGTAGAATGCGTTTATAGCGAGCCTGATAACCACTGCCCTGCTGAGCCATTGCGAATCTCTCCTGCGGCGTATTTTAAAAATTCTTTGCGAGCTGTTTACAGCTGGCGCTCAATCTAGCTTGGCGCTGCTTCAGCGCCATCGGAACATGGCTTTGTAAGCCAGTTCCAAAAGGAAACCAAATAAAAATTGGTGCCCCATCTGAAAAGAGGCTGCGCGCGTAAGCGGGCAGCCTCTTCTGGGCGACAGTTAAAAAACCGTCTTATTGCTTGGCGGCAGCCAGCTGGGCAGCAACTTCTTCTGCGAAGTTGTCCACTGGCTTCTCGATGCCTTCGCCTACCTTGAAGTAAGTGAAGGAAACGATTTCAGCGCCGGCTTTCTTGGCCAAGGCACCCACGGTGACTTCCGGGTTCATGACGAAAGCTTGCTCGACCAGGCTGGCTTCAGCCAGGAACTTGGTGATACGACCAGCAATCATCTTCTCGACGATTTCAGCTGGCTTGCCTTTCATCTTGTCTTCGTTCAAGGTCAGGAAAACGCCCTTCTCGCGCTCGATGGCCTCTGGCGAAACCTGCGATGGCAGCAGGAACTCAGGGTTGCTTGCCGCCACGTGCATGGCGATCTCTTTGGCCAGCTGAACATCGCCGCCCTTGAGAACAACAGCAACACCGATCTTGTTACCGTGCAGGTAGGTGCCGACTACGTCACCCTCTACGCGTACCAGGCGACGAATGTTGACGTTTTCGCCAACTTTGGCCACCAGGGCTTCACGAGCCGATTCCTGAGCGGCGATCAGCGGAGCTGCGTCGGTCAGTTTTTCGTCGAAGGCTTTTTCTACGCTGGCAGCAACGAAGTTTTTGAAGTCGTCTTGCAGGGCCAGGAAGTCGGTCTGCGAGTTCACTTCCAGCAGCACGGCTACCTTGTCGTCAGCCTTGATGGCGATAGCGCCTTCAGCGGCAACGTTGCCGGCTTTCTTGGCAGCCTTGATGGCGCCCGAAGCACGCATGTCATCAATGGCTTTCTCGATGTCGCCGCCAGCCTTGGTCAAGGCCTTTTTGCAATCCATCATGCCTTCGCCGGTACGCTCGCGCAGTTCTTTGACCAACGCTGCAGTAATCTCTGCCATTTCAAAATCCTCTTGGATAGGTTTTCAACCATTCCACCCGATCGAACGGGCGATCAATTCTTCCCGAACCACCCTTGTTAGCTGCCGCACGTTACAGATAGAGCAGTGGGCGCCGACAAATGGTTTTCGAGGTGGCAAAAAGGGGGCCAAGCCCCCTTTTTGCTTACTGAGTCAACGCCAAGGCGTCAATTACTCAGCTGCAGCCTGAGTTTCTTCAGCTGCGAACTCAACGGTGCCGCCGGCAACATTGTTGCGACCGCGGATGACAGCGTCAGCCATCGAACCCATGTACAGCTGGATAGCGCGGATTGCGTCATCGTTGCCTGGGATGATGTAGTCAACGCCTTCCGGGCTGCTGTTGGTATCGACTACGCCGATAACCGGGATGCCCAGTTTGTTGGCTTCGGTGATCGCGATGCGCTCGTGATCAACGTCGATAACGAACAGAGCGTCTGGCAGACCGCCCATGTCCTTGATACCACCCAGGGAACGATCCAGCTTTTCCAGGTCACGGGAGCGCATCAGCGCTTCTTTCTTGGTCAGCTTGGCGAAAGTACCGTCTTCGGCTTGAACTTCAAGGTCACGCAGACGCTTGATGGAAGCACGGATGGTTTTGAAGTTGGTCAGCATGCCGCCCAACCAGCGGTGATCGACGTACGGCGAACCGCAACGTGCCGCTTCTTCAGCAACGATCTTGCCAGCGGAACGCTTGGTGCCGACGAACAGAATCTTGTTTTTGCCCTGGGCCAGACGCTCTACGAAAGTCAGAGCTTCGTTGAACATTGGCAGGGTTTTTTCAAGGTTGATGATGTGGATCTTGTTACGCGCGCCGAAAATGTACTTGCCCATTTTCGGGTTCCAGTAACGGGTCTGGTGACCGAAGTGCACACCGGCCTTCAGCATATCGCGCATGTTGACTTGGGACATGATAGTTCCTTAATAAGTCGGGTTTGGCCTCCACGTATCCCAATGACCAACCAGCAGCATCAGCTGAAGGCACCCAGGTCATCGTGTCGACACGTGTGTGGATTTAGGCTTTTCGGGACATCCCCGGAAAGCGGCGCATTTTATATCACAAGGCAGGGCAAAACGGAACCCGGATTCTGAAATCCTGGCGGACGCTTTGCTCCATCCCTTGGAATCCGCCAAGAATGCACCATTCTATAGAGAGAAGCGATGCACACAGGCGCAGATTTGCGCTGATCGTCTGGTAGAATCGCATTTTTCAGGGCTGCGAAGATCAATCGCGCAACGCCCTTTCCGTTTAGAAAGCGCCGCCTGGCGCAGAGAGAGCCTGTATGACCGTCACCCTCAAAACCCCCGAGGATATCGCCAAAATGCGTATCGCCGGCAAACTGGCCGCCGATGTGCTGGAAATGATTGCCGAACATGTCAAGCCGGGTGTTACCACCGATCAGTTGAACCAGATCTGCCACGACTACATCGTCAATGAGCAGAAAGCCATCCCTGCCCCGCTCAACTACAAGGGCTATCCGAAGTCGATCTGCACGTCGATCAACCACGTTGTCTGCCACGGCATCCCGAACGACAAGCCGCTGAAAGATGGCGACACCCTGAACATCGACGTCACCGTCATCAAGGACGGTTACCACGGCGACACCAGCCGCATGTTCCACGTCGGCACCGTGCCGGTCTGGGCCGAGCGCCTGTCCCAGGTCACCCAGGAATGCATGTACAAGGCGATTGAAATCGTCAAACCCGGCTGCCGCCTGGGCGACATCGGCGAAATCATCCAGAAGCACGCTGAAAAGAACGGTTTCTCGGTGGTTCGCGAATTCTGCGGCCACGGTATCGGCAAGGTGTTCCACGAAGAACCGCAGATCCTGCATTACGGCCGCGCTGGCACCGGCATGGAACTCAAGGCCGGCATGACCTTCACCATCGAGCCGATGATCAACCAGGGCCGTGCCGACACCAAGGTACTGGGCGACGGCTGGACCGCGATCACCAAGGACCGCAAGCTCTCGGCACAGTGGGAACATACCCTCCTGGTGACCGAAACCGGTTACGAGATCTTCACCCTGCGCAGCGATGACACCATCCCTCGCGTTTCGGCCTGATCCCGCCACCGAACCTCGCCTATAGAAAGGAAAGCCAATCGATGCCGCAGGTGGATCCCGAACTCTTCGACCGAGGCCAGTTCCAGGCTGAACTGGCCCTGAAGGCAAGCCCGATCGCGGCTTTCAAGAAGGCGATCCGCCAGGCCCGCGAAGTGCTCGACACGCGCTTTCGCGATGGCCGGGACATTCGCCGGCTGATCGAGGATCGCGCCTGGTTCGTCGATAACATCCTGCAAAAGGCCTGGGAGCAGTTCAGCTGGAGCGAGGACGCCGACATCGCGCTGGTCGCGGTCGGCGGCTACGGCCGTGGTGAATTGCACCCTTACTCCGATATCGATTTGCTGATCCTGCTGGACAGCGCCGACCACGAAGTTTTCCGCGATTCCATCGAGCGTTTTCTGACGCTGCTGTGGGACATCGGCCTGGAGGTCGGTCAGAGCGTTCGCTCGGTCGAGGAGTGCGCCGTCGAGGCCCGCGCCGACCTGACGGTCGTCACCAACCTGATGGAAAGCCGCACCATCGCCGGCCCCGAGCATCTGCGCCAGCGCATGCTGGACGTCACCAGCACCGGACACATGTGGCCGAGCAAGGACTTCTTCCTGGCCAAGCGTGCCGAACAAAAGGCCCGCCACCACAAGTACAACGACACCGAATACAACCTGGAACCCAACGTCAAAGGCTCACCCGGCGGCCTGCGGGATATCCAGACGATTCTGTGGGTGGCCCGTCGCGAGTACGGCACCCTGAACCTGCGGGCACTGGCTGGCGAAGGATTCCTGGTCGAGAGTGAAAACGCCCTGCTCGCCTCCTCCCAGGAGTTCCTGTGGAAGGTTCGCTATGCCCTGCACATGCTCGCCGGCCGTTCCGAAGACCGCCTGCTGTTCGATCACCAGCGCACCATTGCCGGGCTGCTGGGCTTCAAAGGCGACGACGCCAAGCAAGCCATCGAAAACTTCATGCAGCAGTATTACCGGGTGGTCATGAGCATCGCCCAGCTCAGCGACCTGATCATCCAGCACTTCGAGGAAGTCATCCTCGCACCGGAAGACGAAGCCCCACCGCAGCCGATCAACTCGCGCTTCCAGTTGCATGACGGTTATATCGAGGCACGCAATAACAACGTCTTCCGCCGCACGCCGTTCGCGATGCTCGAAATCTTCGTGCTGATGGCCCAGCAGCCGGAAATCAAGGGCGTGCGCGCCGATACCATTCGTCTGCTGCGGGAAAACCGTCACCTGATCGACGACGATTTCCGCAACGACATTCGCAATACCAGCCTGTTTATCGAACTGTTCAAATGCAAGATCGGTATCCACCGCAACCTGCGGCGGATGAACCGGTACGGCATCCTGGGGCGCTATCTGCCCGAATTCGGTTTTATCGTCGGGCAGATGCAGCATGACCTGTTCCACATCTATACGGTCGACGCGCACACCCTGAACCTGATCAAACACCTGCGTAAGTTGCAGTACACCCAGGTGTCGGAAAAATTCCCGCTGGCCAGCAAGCTCATGGGCAAGCTGCCCAAACCCGAGCTGATTTACATGGCCGGCCTGTACCACGACATAGGCAAAGGCCGGCATGGCGACCACTCGGACATCGGCGCGGTCGATGCCGAGGCGTTTTGCCAGCGCCATCAGCTGCCAGTGTGGGACAGCCGCCTGATCGTGTGGCTGGTGCAAAACCACCTGGTGATGTCGACCACCGCCCAGCGCAAAGATTTGTCCGACCCGCAGGTGATCCACGATTTCGCCCAGATCGTCGGCGACGAAACCCGTCTCGACTACCTCTATGTGCTGACCGTCTCCGACATCAACGCGACCAACCCGACCCTGTGGAATTCCTGGCGCGCCAGCCTGCTGCGCCAGCTCTACACCGAGACCAAGCGCGCCCTGCGTCGCGGCCTGGAAAACCCGGTGGATCGCGAAGAGCAGATCCGCCAGACCCAGAGCGCCGCCCTGGATATCCTGGTGCGCGGCGGCACCGACCCGGACGATGTCGAGCAACTGTGGGCGCAGTTGGGTGATGACTATTTCCTGCGTCACACCGCCGGCGACGTCGCCTGGCACAGCGACGCGATCCTCCAGCAACCGGCCGACGGCGGGCCACTGGTACTGATCAAGGAAACCACCCAGCGCGAGTTCGAAGGCGGTACGCAGATCTTCATCTATGCCCCGGACCAGCACGACTTCTTTGCCGTGACCGTGGCGGCGATGGACCAGCTCAACCTTAACATTCACGACGCCCGGGTCATCACCTCCAGCAGCCAGTTCACCCTCGACACCTATATCGTGCTCGACACCGACGGCGACTCGATTGGCGACAATCCGGCGCGGGTTAAACAGATCCGCGAGGGTCTGACCGAAGCCCTGCGCAACCCGGACGACTACCCGACCATCATCCAGCGCCGGGTGCCGCGCCAGCTCAAGCATTTCGCCTTTGCACCGCAGGTGACGATCCACAACGACGCCCAGCGCCCAGTGACGGTGCTGGAACTCACGGCGCCCGACCGCCCGGGCCTGCTGGCGCGGATTGGCACGATCTTCCTGGAGTTCGATCTGTCGCTGCAGAACGCCAAGATCGCCACCCTCGGCGAGCGCGTGGAAGACGTGTTCTTCATCACCGACGCCAACAATCAGCCGTTGTCCGACCCGCTGCTGTGCAGCCGCCTGCAGGATGCGATCGTCGAACAACTGAGCGTCAACCAGGAACCTGATATCAAACTGTCGCGAATCAGCATCTGAACCAACAACGCGAGCCTGCCCTTTGTAGGAGCTGGCTTGCCAGCGATGGACTAAAGAGCGCCGCGCTTACCCAGTAAGCACGCGTTATCGTTGACGACCATCGCTGGCAAGCCAGCTCCTACAGGAAACAGGGCTTGCCCGTTCCCACACCGAACGAGATACATTGATGAACAACGCCCTGTCCCAGCTCCAGCCCTACCCGTTCGAGAAACTCCGCGCCCTGCTTGGCAGCGTGACGCCGAACCCGGACAAGCGTCCGATCGCGCTGTCCATCGGCGAGCCAAAACACCGTTCGCCAAGCTTTGTCGCCGAGGCCCTGGCCAGCAATCTGGAAAAAATGGCTGTGTACCCGACCACACTCGGTATCCCGGAGCTGCGTGAAGCCATCGCGGCATGGTGCGAGCGTCGCTTCGACGTCCCCAAGGGCTGGATCGACCCCGCGCGCAACGTGTTGCCGGTCAACGGCACTCGCGAAGCGCTGTTCGCCTTCACCCAGACCGTGGTCAACCGTGGCGATGACGCGCTGGTGGTCAGCCCGAACCCGTTCTATCAGATCTACGAAGGCGCGGCGTTCCTCGCCGGGGCCAAGCCGCATTACCTGCCGTGCCTGGACGAAAACGGCTTCAACCCGGATTTCGACTCCGTGTCGCCAGACATCTGGAAACGCTGCCAAATCCTGTTCCTGTGCTCGCCAGGCAACCCGACCGGTGCTTTGATTCCGGTGCAAACCCTGAAAAAGCTGATCGCCCTGGCCGACGAATATGACTTCGTGATTGCCGCCGATGAGTGCTACAGCGAGCTGTACTTCGACGAACAAACCCCGCCGCCTGGCCTGCTCAGCGCTTGCGCAGAACTGGGTCGCAAGGACTTCAAGCGTTGCGTGGTGTTCCACAGCCTGTCCAAGCGTTCGAACCTGCCGGGACTGCGTTCAGGCTTTGTTGCCGGTGACGCCGACATCCTCAAGGGCTTCCTGCTCTATCGCACCTACCACGGCTGCGCGATGCCGGTTCAAACACAACTGGCCAGTGTTGCCGCGTGGAATGACGAGGTGCATGTGCGCGCCAACCGTGCGCTGTATCGCGAGAAATTCGATGCGGTTCTGGAAATCCTCAGCCCGGTCATGGACGTACAGCGCCCGGATGGCAGCTTCTACCTGTGGCCGAATGTAGCCGGTGACGACGCCGCCTTCTGCCGCGACCTGTTCGAGCAGGAACACGTGACCGTGGTGCCGGGTTCTTACCTGTCGCGGGATGTGGATGGCGTCAACCCGGGTGCCGGGCGTGTGCGCATGGCACTGGTGGCGCCGCTTGCCGAGTGTGTCGAAGCTGCCGAGCGGATTCGCGCGTTCATCCAGCGCCGCAAATAACCGCGCCGCCGCTCAGGGCCAGGTGTTATTTCACCTGGCCGGGTTTGGCCTCACTCAAATCCAGTTCCCCCAACACCTCACGCAACACGTCATCGCCAATCTGGTGATGACGACTGAGGCTCGCTGCGCCCGAAACGCCTTCAAACGCAGGCGCCGCGCACTTCATTACGCCGTTTGTCGTCCGGACTGGCTTCAGCGCCACGCAACAACAGGTTTTGTGCCACAGCCGCCGCGAAACCGTTCGGCCATGGCATAATCCGTCACCTTTCAAATCCAGCACCTGTAAAGGGGGCGATTCCTTGGCCGTTTCAAGCAAAACGTTGCACCTTTTCGGCATCAAAGCCTGTGACACCATGAAAAAGGCGCGCACCTGGCTCGATGAACACGCTGTCAGCTATGACTTTCATGATTACAAAGCGGTCGGTATCGACCGTGAACACCTCACCCAATGGTGCAGCGAGCACGGCTGGGAAGTGGTGTTGAACCGTGCAGGCACGACCTTTCGCAAGCTCGACGACGAACGCAAAGCCGATCTCGACCAGACGAAAGCCATCGAACTGATGCTCGCACAGCCCTCGATGATCAAGCGCCCGGTGCTCGATCTCGGTGACCGAACCCTGATTGGCTTCAAGCCAGACATCTACGCGGCCGCGCTCAAGTAAGCAGCCCGTTCAATTTTGTTAGAGGTATACACATGTCCACTACCCTGTTCAGCCTGGCCTTCGGCGTCGGCACTCAAAACCGTCAAGGCGCATGGCTGGAAGTGTTCTACGCCGCCCCGGTACTCAAGCCATCGGCTGAAGTCCTCGCCGCTATCGCACCGATCCTGGGTTACACCGAAGGCAATCAGGCCATTGCGTTCAGCACCGCCCAGGCCTCGCAACTGGCTGAAGCACTGAAAAGCGTCGATGCTGCCCAGGCCGCCCTGCTGACCCGCCTGGCCGAGAGTCACAAGCCGCTGGTTGCCACCTTGCTGGCTGAAGACGCCCAGCTGTCGTCCACCCCGGAGGCCTACCTCAAGCTGCACCTGCTGAGCCATCGCCTGGTCAAGCCACACGGCCTGAACCTGGCCGGCATCTTCCCGCTGCTGCCGAACGTGGCCTGGACCAGCCAGGGCGCGGTCGATCTGAGCGAACTGGCTGAACTGCAACTCGAAGCCCGCCTGCGCGGCGAGCTGCTGGAAGTATTCTCGGTGGACAAGTTCCCGAAAATGACCGACTACGTGGTTCCGGCCGGCGTGCGTATCGCCGACGCTGCGCGTCTGCGCCTGGGTGCCTACGTTGGCGAAGGCACCACCGTGATGCACGAAGGCTTCATCAACTTCAACGCCGGCACCGAAGGCCCGGGCATGATCGAAGGCCGCGTTTCCGCTGGCGTATTCGTCGGCAAGGGTTCGGACCTGGGCGGCGGCTGCTCGACCATGGGCACCCTGTCGGGCGGCGGCAACATCGTGATCAAGGTCGGCGAAGGCTGCCTGATCGGCGCCAACGCCGGTATCGGTATCCCGTTGGGCGACCGCAATACCGTCGAGTCGGGCCTGTACGTGACCGCCGGCACCAAAGTCGCGCTGCTGGACGAAAACAATCAACTGGTCAAAGTGGTCAAGGCCCGTGAACTGGCCGGCCAGACCGACCTGCTGTTCCGTCGCAATTCGGAAACCGGTGCCGTGGAATGCAAAACCCACAAATCGGCCATCGAACTGAACGAAGCGCTGCACGCTCACAACTAAGCCACACGACCACCCGCACCTCTGTAGGAGCGAGCTTGCTCGCGATGGACGTCAACGATAACGCGCGGCATCAGACAGCCCGTGTCGTCCACGCGTCCATCGCGAGCAAGCTCGCTCCTACAGGGGGCAGGCGTACAGGCGAACACCATGATGATTCTCTCTCCCTGGCGTGCCGATTTTCCGGCCATCGCCGCCCTGCAACGGCAAGGCCAGACCTATCTGGACAACGCCGCCACCACGCAAAAACCTCAAGCCCTGCTGGATGCCCTGGCGCATTACTACGCCAACGGCGCGGCCAACGTGCATCGGGCGCAGCATTTGCCCGGCGCCCACGCCACCCAGGCTTTCGAAGACAGCCGCCGCAAAGCCGCGCAATGGCTCAATACTGGCGATTGCGGTCAGATCATCTTTTCCCACGGCTCGACGTCCGCGCTGAATCTCCTGGCCTACGGCCTGGAACATCTTTTCAAACCGGGCGACGAGATTGTCATCAGCGCCCTGGAGCATCACGCCAACCTGCTGCCGTGGCAGCAACTGGCGCACCGTCGCGACCTGAAACTGGTGATCCTGCCGCTGGATGCCGACGGCGTGATCGACCTTGAAGCCGCGACCGGCTTGATCGGCTCGCGCACACGTCTGCTGGCCGTCAGTCAACTGTCCAACGTGATTGGCGCGTGGCAGCCACTGCCTCAATTGCTGGCACTGGCCAAGGCGCACAACGCCCTGACCGTGATCGACGGTGCCCAAGGCGTGGTCCATGGCCGCCACGACGTGCAAGCGCTGGGCTGCGATTTTTATGTGTTCTCCAGCCACAAGCTCTACGGCCCCGATGGCCTGGGCGTACTGTTCGGGCGCAATACAGCGTTGCAACAGCTGCGTCCCTGGCAGTTCGGCGGCGAAATGGTGCTGGATGCCAATTATCACGACGCACGCTTTCGCCCGGCACCGCTGGGTTTCGAGGCCGGGACGCCGCCGATTGCCAGTGTGATCGGCCTGGGAGCAACCCTGGATTACCTCGCAGGGCTTGATCAGGACGCCGTGTCCGTCCATGAAGCGGCGCTGCATGCCTGTCTGCTCAAGGGCCTTGAAGCGCGCAACGGCATTCGCCTGCTGGGCAAGCCGCAAGTGGCACTGGCCAGTTTTACCGTCGAGGGCGTGCATAACTCCGATCTCGCGCATTTGCTGACCGAACAAGGGATCGCAGTGCGTGCCGGCCATCACTGCGCCATGCCGCTGCTTAAACGCTTTGAACTGGCCGGGGCGATTCGGGTGTCGTTGGCGCTGTACAACGATTCCGAAGACCTGGAGCGGTTCTTTGAAGCCTTGGATCAGGCGCTGGAGCTATTGCGATGAACCTGCCTGCCGATGCCGTGACGGCACTCGAAACCTTTCAGAAAGCGGCCGGCTGGGAACAACGCGCGCGCCTGCTGATGCAATGGGGCGAGCGTCTGCCGGCCTTGAGTGATGCGCAGATGTGTGATGCCAACCGGGTACACGGCTGTGAAAGCCAGGTGTGGCTGGTGGGCGAATTGCGCGATGGTCATTGGCTGTTCAGCGCCAACAGCGATGCGCGGCTGATTCGCGGGTTGGTGGCGTTGCTGCTGGCGCGGGTCAACGGGTTGTCGGCGGCTGAGTTGCAGCAGGTGGATTTGCCGGACTGGTTCAATCAGTTGGGGTTGGGGCGGCAGTTGTCCGAATCGCGCAGTAATGGCTTGAATGCGGTGCTTCAGCGGATGCGGGAGTTAGCTCAATAAAGGGGCTGCTTCGCAGCCCATCGCGAGCAAGCTCGCTCCCACAAAGTTCTATGCCTGCCCCAAAACTGGTGGATTGAACACAAATCCCTGTGGGAGCGAGCTTGCTCGCGATGGGGTCATCAGCCTTACAGATCAGGCCTGCGGCTTGACCCGCTCCGCCGGCCGCCGCACACCCGCCACGATCTTGTCCACAGCCTTGGTCGCCGCAACCATGCCGAACGTCGCCGTCACCATCATCACCGCGCCAAACCCGCCGGCGCAGTCGAGCTTCACGCCATCACCGACAAAACTTTTCTGCAGGCAAATGCTGCCATCCGGTTTCGGGTAACGCAGTTGTTCGGTGGAAAACACGCACGGCACGCTGTAATGGCGGGTCACGGTGCGTGAGAAGCCGTAGTCGCGGCGCAGTGTCGAGCGCACTTTCGAGGCCAACGGATCATTGAACGTGCGGTTCAGGTCACAGACCTGGATCAACGTCGGGTCAATCTGTCCGCCCGCGCCGCCGGTGGTGATGATCTGGATCTTGCGCCGCTTGCACCAGGCGATCAGCGCGGCCTTGGCGTTGACGCTGTCGATGCAGTCGATCACGCAATCGATGTTCGGTGTGATGTACTCGGCCATGGTGTCGCGGGTGACGAAGTCAGGCACCGCGTGCACCGTGCAGTCCGGATTGATCCCGCGCAGACGCTCGGCCATCACCTCGACCTTGGGCTTGCCGACGGTACTGTCCAGCGCATGCAGCTGACGGTTGGCATTGCTGACGCAGACGTCGTCCAGGTCGAACAGCGAAATCTCGCCGACCCCACAGCGGGCCATGGCTTCCGCCGCCCAGGAACCGACACCACCGACGCCAACGATCGCCACATGGGCCGCGCGCAGGCGCTCAAGGCCTTCGATGCCATACAAACGGGCGATGCCTGCAAACCGCGGATCTTCTGTACTCATGACCATTACCCCAAAAACCGGCGGGCATTATATGGCGATATGAAGACAAAATCAGTTACAGGAAAAAGCGAAAGAACTTTAGCGAAACCATATTGCCCAATGTCTGGCAATTCCCTGTCCGCTGTACGACAAGAGAATGCCCGGTGTAGGATGCGCGCCCCTTGGCGACCGCCAACCGTTCCTTCGTTCCACAGTCTTTGGAACCCGAAATAGCTATGTCATCGCGTAAATTTGGACTCAACCTGGTCGTGGTGCTCGCCATCGCAGCCTTGTTTACCGGCTTCTGGGCGCTGATCAACCGCCCGGTCACCGCCCCCAACTGGCCTGAACAGATCTCCGGCTTCTCGTACTCGCCATTCCAGCAGGGCCAGTTCCCACAGAAAGACCAGTACCCGACCGACGATCAAATGCGTCGCGACCTGGAGATCATGAGCAAGCTGACGGACAACATCCGCACCTACTCGGTCGATGGCACCCTGCAAGACATCCCGAAACTGGCGGAAGAGTTCGGCTTGCGAGTGACCCTGGGGATCTGGATCAGCCCGGACCAGGAGCGCAACGAACGGGAAATTACCCGCGCCATTGAAATCGCCAACTCCTCGCGTAGCGTGGTTCGTGTGGTGGTGGGCAACGAAGCGATCTTCCGCAAGGAAATTACCGCCCAGGAACTCAGCGTCATGCTCGATCGCGTGCGTGGGGCCGTGAAGGTGCCGGTAACCACGTCCGAGCAGTGGCACGTGTGGGAAGAACACCCGGAACTGGCCAAGCACGTCGACCTGATCGCCGCGCACATCCTGCCTTACTGGGAATTCATCCCGATGGACAAGGCTGGGCAGTTCGTCCTCGACCGCGCCCGCGACCTGAAAAAGATGTTCCCGAAAAAGCCACTGCTGCTGTCCGAAGTGGGCTGGCCGAGCAACGGCCGCATGCGCGGTGGCGCCGATGCCTCCCCGGCGGACCAGGCGATCTACCTGCGAACCCTGGTCAACAAACTCAACCGTCAGGGCTTCAACTACTTCGTGATCGAAGCGTTTGACCAGCCGTGGAAGGCCAGTGACGAAGGTTCCGTCGGCGCCTACTGGGGCGTGTTCAACGCCGCGCGCCAGCAGAAGTTCAACTTCGAAGGCCCGGTGGTGGCGATTCCGCAGTGGCGTGTACTGGCCATCGGTTCGGTGGTGCTGGCGCTGTTGTCGCTGACCCTGCTGATGATCGACGGCTCGGCCCTGCGCCAGCGTGGCCGTACCTTCCTGACCTTCATTGCGTTCCTGTGCGGTTCGGTGCTGGTGTGGATCGGTTACGACTACAGCCAGCAATACAGCACCTGGTTCAGCCTGACCGTTGGCTTCTTGCTTGCCCTCGGTGCGCTCGGTGTGTTTATCGTGTTGCTGACCGAAGCCCATGAACTGGCCGAAGCGGTGTGGGTGCACAAGCGCCGGCGTGAGTTCCTGCCGGTGGAAGGCGATTCCAGCTACCGCCCGAAAGTGTCGATTCACGTGCCCTGCTACAACGAGCCGCCGGAGATGGTCAAACAGACCCTCAACGCCCTGGCCAACCTCGACTATCCGGATTTCGAAGTCCTGATCATCGACAACAACACCAAGGACCCGGCGGTCTGGGAACCGGTGCGCGATTATTGCGAAACCCTCGGCCCGCGCTTCAAGTTCTTCCACGTGGCACCGCTGGCCGGCTTCAAGGGCGGCGCGTTGAACTACCTGATTCCGCACACTGCCAAGGATGCCGAAGTCATTGCCGTGATCGACTCGGACTACTGCGTCGACCGCAACTGGCTCAAGCACATGGTGCCGCACTTCGCCGACCCGAAAATCGCCGTGGTGCAGTCGCCGCAGGATTACCGCGACCAGAACGAAAGCACCTTCAAGAAGCTCTGCTACGCGGAATACAAAGGCTTCTTCCACATCGGCATGGTCACCCGCAACGACCGTGACGCGATCATCCAGCACGGCACCATGACCATGACCCGTCGCTCGGTGCTCGAAGAGCTGGGCTGGGCCGACTGGTGCATCTGTGAAGACGCCGAGCTTGGCCTGCGGGTATTCGAAAAAGGCCTGTCGGCGGCGTATTACCACACCAGCTACGGCAAAGGCCTGATGCCCGATACCTTCATCGACTTCAAGAAGCAGCGTTTCCGCTGGGCCTACGGAGCGATTCAGATTATCAAACGCCACACCGCCAGCCTGCTGCGCGGCAAGGACACCGAGCTGACCCGTGGCCAGCGCTACCACTTCCTCGCGGGCTGGTTGCCGTGGGTGGCGGACGGCATGAACATCTTCTTCACCGTCGGCGCGCTGTTGTGGTCGGCGGCAATGATCATCGTGCCGCAACGGGTCGATCCACCGCTGCTGATTTTCGCGATCCCGCCGTTGGCGCTGTTCGTGTTCAAGGTCGCCAAGATCATCTTCCTCTACCGTCGTGCGGTTGGGGTGAATCTGAAGGATGCGTTCTGCGCGGCGCTGGCCGGCCTGGCGTTGTCCCATACCATCGCCAAAGCGGTGCTGTACGGCTTCTTCACCAGCAGCATTCCGTTCTTCCGTACGCCGAAGAATGCCGACAACCACGGCTTCTGGGTGGCGATTTCGGAAGCTCGGGAAGAGATGTTCATCATGCTGCTGTTGTGGGGCGCGGCCCTGGGGATCTACCTGGTGAACGGCATGCCGAGCAACGACATGCGCTTCTGGATCACCATGTTGCTGGTGCAGTCGCTGCCGTACGTCGCAGCGCTGATCATGGCGTTCCTGTCGTCGCTGCCCAAACCGGTGGTTGAGCCAGAACCTGCAACAGCGTAATCCGTTATTAGATAACGTCAAACGGCGGCCTTCGGGTCGCCGTTTTGCTTTAGAATGATCGCCCTTTTCAATGCCAACACACTCGGTAGGAGCTGCCGAAGGCTGCGATCTTTTGATTTTCAGAATCAGGATCAAAAGATCGCAGCCTTCGGCAGCTCCTACAGGTTTATCGTGCTGCACACATCGGAGCTTTCCATGACGGCCCACGCCGACCTTTCGCCGACCCTCCAACTCGCCATCGACCTGATCCGCCGTCCGTCCGTGACGCCGATCGACGCCGATTGCCAGAAGCAGATGATGCAGCGCCTGGGCGATGCCGGTTTCACCCTGGAACCGATGCGCATCGAAGATGTGGATAACTTCTGGGCCACCCACGGCCAGGACGACGGTCCGGTGCTGTGCTTCGCCGGCCACACCGACGTGGTCCCGACCGGCCCGGTGGCGGCCTGGCAGATCGAGCCGTTCAACGCGCTGATCGACGAACACGGCATGCTCTGCGGCCGTGGCGCCGCCGACATGAAAGGCAGCCTCGCCGCCATGACTGTCGCCTCCGAGCGCTTTGTCGCCGACTACCCGAATCACAAAGGCAAAGTCGCCTTTCTGATCACCAGCGACGAAGAAGGCCCGGCGCACCACGGCACCAAGGCCGTGGTCGAACGCCTCGCCGCACGCAAGGAGCGTCTGGACTGGTGCATCGTCGGCGAACCGTCGAGCACCACCCTGGTGGGTGACGTGGTCAAGAATGGCCGTCGCGGCTCGCTCGGCGCCAAGCTGACCGTGCGCGGTGTGCAGGGCCACGTGGCCTACCCGCACCTGGCCAAGAACCCGATCCACCTCGCTGCCCCGGCCCTGGCCGAACTGGCAGCCGAGCACTGGGACCACGGCAACGATTTCTTCCCGCCGACCAGTTTCCAGATCTCCAACGTCAACTCCGGTACCGGTGCGACCAACGTGATCCCGGGTGACCTGGTGGCGGTGTTCAACTTCCGTTTCTCCACCGAATCGACGGTCGAAGGCCTGCAAAAGCGCGTCGCCGACATTCTCGACAAACATGGCCTGGACTGGCACATCGACTGGGCATTGTCCGGCCTGCCATTCCTCACCGAACCGGGCGCGCTGCTGGACGCGGTGTCGGCGAGCATCAAGGACATCACCGGTCGTGAAACCAAGGCGTCCACCAGCGGTGGGACCTCCGACGGGCGCTTCATCGCGACCATGGGCACCCAAGTGGTTGAGCTGGGCCCGGTCAACGCGACCATCCACCAGGTCAACGAGCGTGTGCTGGCAGCGGATCTCGACGTACTGACCGAAATCTACTACCAGACCCTGATCAAGTTGCTCGCCTGATGCTTGCGTGCCCGATCTGCAGTGAGCCGCTGAATGCGGTGGACAATGGCGTGGTCTGCCCCGCCGGACATCGTTTCGACCGCGCGCGCCAGGGTTACTTGAACCTGTTGCCGGTGCAGCACAAAAACAGCCGCGACCCTGGGGATAACCAGGCGATGGTCGAAGCCCGCCGCGACTTTCTGAATGCCGGGCACTACGCCCCGGTAGCCAAGCGTCTGGCGGAGCTGGCGGCAGGTGTAGCGCCACAGCACTGGCTGGACATCGGTTGTGGCGAGGGTTACTACACCGCGCAAATCGCCGAGGCCCTGCCAGATGCCGAAGGCTATGCCCTGGACATCTCCCGCGAAGCGGTCAAACGCGCCTGCAAACGCAACCCGAAGCTCACCTGGTTGATCGCCAGTATGGCCCGGGTGCCGTTGGCTTCCGGCAGTTGCCAGTTCCTGGCCAGTGTCTTCAGCCCGCTGGATTGGGAAGAAGCCAAGCGCCTGCTCAGTGTTGGCGGCGGCCTGATGAAAGTCGGGCCAACCAGCGGCCACCTGATGGAACTGCGTGAGCGGCTGTACGACGAAGTCCGTGAATACACTGACGACAAGCACCTGGCCCTGGTACCGGATGGCATGGTGCTGGCCCACAGTGAAACCCTGGAATTCAAGCTGACGCTGGAAAGCGGTCAGGACCGGGCGAACCTGTTGGCGATGACGCCCCACGGCTGGCGCGCCAGTGCCGAGCGCCGTGCTGCTGTTATCGAGCAGGCCGAGCCGTTCGAGGTCACCGTGTCGATGCGCTACGATTATTTTGTTCTTCAATAACTTAAATTTTTGGTCTCGGGCAACGGCTCAAGACCGGCTAAATCCGCGAATGGATTTTTCAGACCCGCAGTGAGGACATCCATGCGCCAACCCGATATCGAGATTTACCTGAAAGACGCCGACGTCGACCACAAGGCCATTTCCGCCTGGCTCGGTGCGGCATTGGGTCCGTGCACCGATTGGGTCCAGAAGGGCCAGACCTACAAGTGCAAGGCCGGCAACGTGCCAGTGACCTGGTTGCCAAAAGCCGTCGGCAAATGGAACAGCCTGTACCTGGAAAGCGACCAGACCCCGTGGGACGACGACATCGCCTGCGCCCGCGCCGCGTTTGCCGCGCTGAACGTAGAAGTGCGTTGCGCACCGGGTAGCTGGGTCGAGGAGGAAGGTGAGGAGACGGCGGATCGCTGGATTCGCATCAGCGCCGATGGTGAAGAAGAGATCACCTGGAAAACTGCATAAAGCCTGAACACCGCCCCTGTAGGAGCGAGCTTGCTCCGGGCGGCGTTCCGACGATGGTCGTCAACGATAACGCGTCAATTCAGCAAAAGCGCGGTGTCCTTGAGTTCTTCGCGAGCAAGCTCGCTCCTACAGTGGTTTTTGCGCGGGGATTACAACCCCACCACATCCTCAGCCTGCAACCCCTTCTGCCCTTCCACCACCGCATACTCGACCTGCTGGCCTTCGGTCAGGGAACGGTGGCCTTCGCCTCGAATCGCGCGGTAGTGCACGAACACGTCCACCCCGTCCTCGCGCTGAATGAAGCCGTAGCCCTTGGCGTCGTTGAACCACTTCACGTTGCCGGTTTCGCGTGTTGCCATTTGTTCATACTCCCTTTTTATTATTGATCGGGCTTTTCGCAGGAAAGCCTCGGGAACGTCAGCCTGCGCATACCGGTCCCATGAGGGCAACGGCGACAGAGCGCCGAGTATATGACAGACGTTAAAACTCTCAACAGGAGTTTACTTTCGCGCTTTTTTGCCGATTTTCGATGAATCCGGCACACTATCGCCCTCCCAAGCAAACGCTCGGTTTTATTCACTCACGCAGAAGCCGTATGACCCGCTCCCCGTTCCGCCGTCTTGTGTTTGGCACCCTGCGCCGCCTGTTGTACCTCTGGGTTCGCTCGGAGACGATCAACCAGTCGTCGCTCACCCTCAACCTCGACCGCAGTCGTCCGGTGTTCTACGTCCTGCAAAACCCTTCGCTGACCGACCTCGCCGTGGTCGACACCGAGTGCAGCAAGGCCGGCCTGCCACGCCCGGTGTTGCCGGTATCGGTGGGCAACCTGCTGGAACCCGCCGCGTTCTTCTACCTGACGCCGGACCCGGACTGGCTGGGCCGCCAGGACAAGCGCGGCGCGCCGCCGACGTTGACCCGCCTGGTCAGCGCCCTGAGCCAGAACGCCGCCGAAGATGCGCAGATCATCCCGGTCAGCGTGTTCTGGGGCCAGTCGCCGGACAGCGAAAACAGCCCGTGGAAACTCCTGTTCGCCGACAGCTGGGCCGTTACCGGGCGCTTGCGCCGATTACTGAGCGTCATCGTGCTGGGACGCAAGACCCGTGTGCAGTTCTCCGCGCCGATCCACCTGCGCGAACTGATCGAGCACGACAAGGGCCATGAACGCACCGTGCGCATGGCCCAGCGGATCCTGCGGGTACACTTCCGCAACCTGAAGGCGGCGGTGATCGGCCCGGACATTTCCCACCGCCGCAACCTGGTCAAAGGCCTGCTGAACCAGCCGCAGGTCAAACAAGCGATCCTCGACGAAGCCGAACGCGAGAACATTTCACCGGAGAAGGCCAAAGCTCAAGCGCTACGCTACGGCAACGAAATCGCCTCGGACTACACCTACACTGCGATCCGTTTTATGGAAGTGGTGCTGAGCTGGTTCTGGAACAAGATCTACGACGGTATCAAGGTCAATCACATCGAAGGCGTGCAGAAGGTCGCCCAGGGTCACGAAGTGATCTACGTGCCGTGCCACCGCAGCCACATCGACTATCTGCTGCTGTCATACCTGCTGTTCCGCAACGGCCTGACCCCGCCGCACATCGCCGCCGGCATCAACCTGAACATGCCGGTGATCGGCGGCCTGCTGCGTCGCGGCGGTGCGTTTTTCATGCGCCGCACCTTCAAGGGCAATCCGCTGTACACCTCGGTGTTCAATGAATACCTGCACACCCTGTTCACCAAGGGCTTCCCGGTGGAGTACTTCGTCGAGGGCGGCCGTTCGCGCACCGGGCGCATGCTGCAACCCAAGACAGGGATGCTGGCGATCACCCTGCGCAGCTTCTTGCGCTCATCGCGCATGCCCATCGTCTTCGTGCCGGTATACATCGGCTACGAGCGCGTGCTGGAAGGTCGAACCTATCTTGGCGAGTTGCGCGGTGCAGCCAAGAAGAAAGAGTCGATCTTCGATATTTTCAAAGTCATCGGCGCGCTCAAACAGCGCTTCGGCCAGGTGGCGGTGAACTTCGGCGAGCCGATCAAGCTGGCGGAATTCCTCGACGGCGAGCAGCCGGACTGGCGGCAACAAGAACTCGGCCCGCAGTTCAGACCCGCCTGGCTCAACGAAACCACCAACCGCCTCGGTGAGAAAGTCGCCCGGCATTTGAACGAAGCGGCGGCGATCAACCCGGTCAACCTGGTGGCACTGGCGTTGCTGTCCACCAGCCGCCTGGCCCTGGACGACCGGGCCATGGCGCGGGTGCTCGACCTGTACCTGGCGCTGCTGCGCAAGGTCCCCTATTCGCCGCACACCACCTTGCCAGAAGGCGATGGCCGGGCGCTGATCGAGCACGTGAAGGACATGGACCTGCTCTCGGAGCAGAGCGATGCGTTGGGCAAGATCCTGTATCTGGACGAGCAGAATGCGGTCCTGATGACCTACTACCGCAACAACGTGCTGCACATTTTCGCCCTGCCGGCGCTACTGGCGAGCTTCTTCCAGAGTGCCTCGCGCATGAGCCGCGAACAGATCCTGCGCTACACACGCGCGCTGTACCCGTACCTGCAAGCGGAGTTGTTCATTCGCTGGTCGCTGGACGAACTGGATGCGGTGATCGACCAATGGCTGGAAGCCTTCGTCGAGCAAGGCCTGCTGCGTTTCGAGAACGATGTGTACCTGCGTCCGGCGCCAAGCTCGCGGCATTTCGTACTGCTCACGCTGCTGTCGAAAAGCATCGCCCAGACCCTGCAACGCTTCTACATGACCGTGTCCCTGCTGCTCAACAGCGGCCAGAACAGCATCAGCGCCGAAGAACTGGAAGACCTGTGCACGGTCATGGCCCAGCGCCTGTCGATCCTGCATGGCCTGAACGCCCCGGAATTCTTCGACAAGAGCCTGTTCCGCCACTTCATCCAGACCATGCTCGACCTCGACGTGCTCAAGCGCGATGAAGCGGGCAAGTTGAGCTATCACGAACTGCTCGGTGAACTGGCCGAAGGCGCGGCCAAACGGGTGTTGCCGGCGGAGATTCGCTTGTCGATTCGGCAGGTGGCGTTGCATCGCAGTGAAGATGCGGCGGAGTTGGTAACACCGCTCTGATTTCATCGGATCACTGCACGCAGTTTATGGCTGAAGCAAGGACGCTTCTGACTCATGCCACGCCCTCTTCGCCCCTGCTTGCAGGAATTCCCCTACATATAAATCGCTGCCTCGAACCTATGCTGGGCGCTCGTCAATACCGACGATCAATCGATAGGGAAATCAATATGAGCAGCGAAACCGTAAAAACCATTGATGGCAAAGTGCATTACCTGGAAAAGATTGCGCTGATGCCTAACTCGACTCTTCATGTCCGCCTGCTGGATGTCAGCCTGCAAGATGTCGCCGCGAAGGAACTGGCCGTACAGATCACTACCAATGCAGAAAATGTCGGGCTGAACTTCAACCTGACGTACAAGCTTGCCGATGTCCTGCCCGACCATACCTATGCAATCAGCGCGAGCATCACCCACGAAGACCGTCTGGTCTTCACCACCACTCAACAACACCGGGTGGAATTGGGTGTCGATTATGTGAAGGGGCAGGACGTGCTGGTCAGCCGCGTCTGAGAACACCCCGAGGCAAGTTGGGCGAAATCCCTGGCACCATATTGCAAAATGTTACCGGGGCTATCGCCGGCAAAATCCGCTAAATTGTCGTTGGCACCGGTTTTCTTCAGGCGCCAACGACAAGGATCCGCCTCATGAAAAAACTCTCTCTCCTCGGGCTTACGGTTTTGCTCGGTGCCTGCCAATCCATGCAATCTGCCCCGAAAGCCAGCCTCGACGGCGAAGTCTTTTACCTGCAACGCAGCGCCCTGCCGCCCACCGCCACCCTGAGCGTAAGCTTGCAGGACGTGTCCCTGGCCGACGCACCGGCCATTGTCCTCGACGAACAGAAAGGTCATGTCAAAGGCCAGGTGCCACTGCCGTTTCATCTGAGTTACGATCCGGCGCAGGTCAAACCAGGCCATCGCTACTCGGTCAGCGCGCGCATCGAAGTCGACGGCAAGCTGATGTTCATCACCACCGAAAACCATGCCGTGCAGCTTGATGGCAAAGACCCGCAACCGCTGAAAATCCGCGTCGACGCCGTTCGCTAACTCTCTTTTTTGAACAAGGAAGCTGCCATGCTCCGCCCTACCCTCCGCTTTGCCGGCCTGTGCGCAGGCTTGATGATCTCCGCCAGCGCCCTGGCGCTGTCCCTGAGCGACCTGTCGCAAAAAGACGCCACTGGCGGACTCAAGGACGCGCTGACCCAAGGCGCGCAACTGGCCGTAAAACAACTCGGCACCCCGGGCGGCTTCAGCAACAACCCCGACGTGAAAATCGAACTGCCGGGCAAACTGGGCAAAGTCGCCAGCAAAATGAAACAGTTCGGCATGGGCGATCAGGTCGATGAGCTGGAAGCCAGCATGAACAAGGCAGCCGAAACCGCCGTCACCCAGGCCCAGCCAATCCTTGTCGATGCCGTGAAAAAAATGACCGTTGAAGACGCCAAGGGCATCCTCAGCGGCGGCAACGACTCGGCCACCCAATACCTGAACAAGACCAGCCGCGAACAGATCCGCGCCAAATTCCTGCCCATCGTCAAGCAAGCCACCGACAAGGTTGGCCTGGCCCAGCAGTACAACTCGTTCGCAGGGCAAGCGGCGACCATGGGCGTAGTGGATGCGAAAAACGCCAACGTCGAAAACTACGTCACCGAGCAGGCCTTGAATGGCTTGTTCGAGATGATCGGCAAACAGGAAGAAACCATCCGCCAGAACCCGGCGGCTGCGGCGACCAGTTTGGCGAAGAAGGTGTTTGGGACGCTCTAGGCCACGTGCAATCCTTGTAGGAGCGAGCTTGCTCGCGATGAGGTCGTGTCAGTCGGCATCGATGCTGGCTGATATTGCGCAATCGCGAGCAAGCTCGCTCCTACAAGGAGTCAGGTTGCCGAGACCGGTCTTAGAAAGAACACCCACTCCCGCCCAATCCTGCGTTTCTCGAACAACTTCAACGCGACCAGCCCATTGAGCGTGGCTGACGCCGTGTTGTAGGAACAACCCAGATTCTCCTTCACATTGACCGCCGTGAACTCCTTGGCCATTCCGCTCCTGGCCACTTGAAACAACGCCCGCTGTTTCTCGGTGAGCTGGTCGAGAAAACCACTTTCACGCAACCAGCAATCAAATTGCTGCGCATCGTCCAGATTTTTCCGATACACCCCGGTAAAACTGCCTACAGCCCGCAACACCACCGAACACTGGAAATCGATGAAGTACGTCAGATCCAGGTCATCCGCCTCGGTATTCAAATACGACCGCCCGTACTTCAACGGCGCATTGCGCAACAAAACACTGATGGCGATATAGCGAAACGCCGAGTAGTCATTTTTCAACATGAACCAGTAAAACAACGCGCGCGCTACCCGACCGTTGCCGTCGCGAAAAGGATGCTCGTAACCCAAGACAAAATGCAGCGCGATGGCTTTGATCAATGGATGAAGGTAGTCCGCTTGATGAGGGTTGTTGTGGGGTTGGTTGATCCAATTGGCCAGCACCTGCAAACGTGACACGAGACCCGTTGCAGGCGGTGGCGAATGCACGGTGTTGCCCTGGCCATCCTGGACTACGACGTCATCGTTGGTCCTGAATGCTCCAGGCGAGTACCGCGAATCGTCGATACCCTCGACGCCAACTCGATGCATGGCTGCAATCAGCTCAACGCTCAGTGGCTCGTAACGCTGCTCCCAGGCGAAGTTCATCATCTTGAAGTTACCGATGACCATTCGCTCATCCGGCGTGCGCGGCGAACGATGGCGCTTAAGCATGTCCTTGGCCACCCGCGTCGTGGTGGCCGCACCTTCGAGCTGGCTGCTGCTGATGGCCTCGTCTTCGATCAGATCATTGAGCAAATAGCTGAAATGAGCGCGCTCGCCAATCTGGCCGGTCATGTATTCCAGCACTGCGGTTGTCGCCTGACGATCCACTACGGAAATGGCTTTTTGCGCCTGCGGCGTCAGCATGAATTTCAGCCAGCACGCCGGTTCACCCAATGGCAAAAGGCTCGAATACTGTGCAGTCCGCGCTTTCTTGACCAAGGCCCAGCACAAGTTCGAATCCAGCCCAGGGGCCCAGCGGTAGCGCAATGAATCGAATGGCAGGTAACGCCCCTGATCGTCCAGGGGCTTGAGCAAGGCGAGGTATTGCGAAAGGCGTTCCTTGTGGGGCGATCGCAACAGCCGATCAAACACCGGATCGGACCGCCCTCTCAATGTGGGTGGATTTTTCATGGCGCTGTCTCAAACATGCGTGAACCCGGGCTCTGAGTACAACACCTGAGCTTTTTAGCCTCAATATCAGACGGGTCCGAGATCAATGTAGGAACAATGAATGCCCGCTGGCCGGTACAGGTTCAGCGGGCTTTTTCCTTTTGCTATTGCTGCGGATCCAGCTGATCGAGGACGCGATTCACCGATAGCTGCGCCAGGATAATCATCTGCTGAATGCCGAGTGCCAGATTGCAGGTTGGGCCGGTCAGGATGGACGACAGTTCGGTTGCCATCACATTCGCGGAGGCAAGGGTTTCGTAGGCGTGGACAAGGAGGGTTCGGAATTGACGCCTGGGCGGATGGTGAAAATTGGGCAGGGGCGACTTGAAGTGCCGATATGCACTTCGGTCTCTGAAGCCGGGGGGTTTGGGCTGGGTTTGATCATTGTGAAGCTCCTAACGAAAGTTGGAGCAGCCAGCATCACTTGCAGATGATGGGTGGCAGCTGTGTGCAGGTCTGCAAGACCGAGTCGTTAGGCAACCTCGGCAGACCCGAAGATCTCCCGCACACAGCCACCATAAATCGGTGGTCGCTAAAAAAGCGCCACGATTATAGGTGCGCCAGTGGGCGCCTAACAAACTATTGGCGGGCTTGCAGTCCCGGTCGCTGAATTGGCAGCAACGGGCAAAGGCTAGAGATCGTGCTTCCGACGGGCAAGCTGAAAGTCTTGTGGGAATGGTCTGAATGGTTGGCTTTGGCGATAAACATTGTTGACTGTTGGGCAGCCATCGCGAGCAGGCTCGCTCAGGTGCTGAGTACATCTGTGAGAGATTGGGCGGCTGGCAGGCCGCCTTCGCTGGCAAGCCAGCTCCTACAGGGATTGGGGACATCTGCAAAAACCGGGTCGGCTGGCAGGCCGCCTTCGCTGGCAAGCCAGCTCCTACAGGGATTGGGGACATCTGCAAAAACCGGGTCGGCTGGCAGGCCGCCATCGCTGGCAWGCCAGCTCCTACAGGGATTGGGGACATCTGCAAAAACCGGGTCGGCTGGCAGGCCGCCWTCGCTGGCAAGCCAGCTCCTACAGGGATTGGGGACATCTGCAAAAACCGGGTCGGCTGGCAGGCCGCCATCGCTG